>NZ_DAOPSE010000035.1:0-12685 GCF_035349255.1 Defluviitoga sp.
CCGAGCTTGCATTTCTACAAGCCCCCGCCTCTATAGGCGGTGGGTAATTGACTAAATATTACAAAAACCTTCAAAATTGATACTTTTTTGTAATCGGCATATTCCAGCCTTTTCCAAAGTTTATTTCGCTCAGTTTGATCCCAGGCGGTAATTGTCTGCGCTTCCATTCACTTCTTTCTACCATATTTATAACACTCTTCAATACTTCTTCATCGTACCCTTCGTTTAAAAGATCTTGATAAGATTTCCCTCTTTCGATATAATCAAATAAAATTTCGTCTAAAATACTGTAGGGGGGTAATTTATCTTCGTCTTTCTGATTTGGCCTAAGCTCTGCCGAGGGGGGTTTCTCTAAGATTGATTTTGTTATAATTTCCCTATTATGAATCTCATTATATTTTTCAGCGACTTTGTATAATTCCGTTTTATATAAGTCTTTAAGTGGAGCTAAGCCACCTGCTGTGTCTCCATAAAGCGTTGAATAACCAGTTGCAACCTCACTTTTATTATCGCATGCTAAAACAAGATGACCAAATTTGTTTGAAAAAGCCATAACGATATTTCCTCTAATCCGAGCTTGTAAATTTTCTTCCGTTTCGTTGAACACCGTTCCTTCAAAGCTTTCTTTTAATGCTTGTAAGTAGGCATTATATAATTCCTTAATTGAAATAATTTTATATTCTATACCCAAGTTCAGCGCCAATTCAACCGCATCTTCAAGGCTCTTATTAGAAGTAAATTGTGAAGGCATAATTAAAGCTAAAACATTTTCTTTACCAATAGCATCAACTGCCATGCAAGCAACTAAAGCAGAATCCACTCCTCCACTTAACCCTAAAACGACACTCTTAAACCCGTTTTTTAATACATAATCCTTCAAACCCAATTTTATAGCCAAGTAAAGTTGCTCATATTCATCTGGAACTTCGCTTTTAAGGGTATCCATCTTAACCTTTTTATCAATGTTTTTATTAATATCAATTATTCTGACATAATTTTTATTTTCAAAAATAGGTTCTCTTTTTTTGTATTTCAGTTTTGCCCTTTTAGCTTGGTCTGGATTAATATCAACAAAATATAAACCTTCTTCAAATAATGGCGCATTTATTTCTACAACTCCATATGGGTTTACAACTATGCTTCCCCCATCAAACACTAATTCATCCTGACCCCCTACCATATTACAATACAAGATCCACGAAGCAAGATCAACAGCTCTTGTTTTCATCATACCATAACTTAAGTTAATCTTCTTTTTGTAAAAAGGAGATGCAGATAAATTTAAAATTAAATCAACTTTATTATCGAGCAAGGAGAGAAAACTACTATCTTGAAAATGAATCTCATCGCCAATTGTTATACCTATCTTAGTTCCTTTTAATTCTATTAACGTTATAACTTCTCCAGGTTTAAAATACCTTCTTTCATCAAAAAAGGGCAAAGAAGATAGAATCCTCTTCCTATAACTTTCTACAAGATTACCTTTGAAAATGATTTGTGCGCTGTTAAAGATATCATAATCTTCATCACACTCTACAGCACCAAGTATTATTACAATGTCTTTATCAACGCTAAAGCTTGCTATCTCTTTTATACTTTTTAAAGAATCCTTTAAAAACTGAGTGTTCAACAAAAGATCTTCAGGAGGATAACCATTTATGCACATTTCCGGAAAAACAATTATATCTGCCTTATTTTCACAAGCTTGATCAATGTAATTTTTAATTTTTTTAATGTTTCCTTGATAGTCTCCAACCAGAGAATTTATCTGAGCAATTGCGATCCGAATATCCATATATGACGTACTTTTTAAACAAGTTAAAAAGTACTTTCCTCCTTTCTTTAGTTAGGGGAAGGCCTCTTGAGCTATACCTCAACAATCTTTAAATCGATTTTGTTAGTTTTAATAACAATTCCCCGTCAACACTTAAAAATAACCAAACTTTTACAGTTTTTCCCCATAAATTAGTCGAATTTAAATTCTTATCTTAAAAAATTTATTTTAAAAGCATTTTTATTTTATCATTCTACATACAATAAATCAAATTTTTGTCTTAATATATTGGCAACGCTTTCATTATTGATAATTGTAATAATCTCGTCATTTTTTTCTCTAGCACGGTATGTTAAGTTATAGCTGCCAAGTATAACTATCTCATCATCTATGATAATCGTTTTAGCATGTATATTATCGTTGTACTTTACATCAATACCGGTAAGAAACTTTATAGGAGAATCATACAGTTTATTCCAATCGTCAGATAAAATTTCTACACTGATACCTTTCGAAGACATTCTTTCCAAGACTTCCACAAAGTAGGGATCTGTAAAAGAATAAGAAAATACCTTTATTGATTTTTTCGCTTTTTTTACCTCTCTGAGAATACTCGAGGTAATTTGATTAGATGGACCTGTAACTATTTTTACATGATTTAAATCTGTATTTTTTAGAACAACATAGATCGGATTTTTATTTTTTCCAAACTTACCTTTCTTAAAGTTGGAAACTTCTTGAAGAAAGATATCAACGATTTTCTGATCTTCTGTATAAATGAAAACATTGAAATCTGTTAAAAGCCCACTTTCTGTGAAATTTCCTGTTCCAAATAAAACAGATTCATCATCGAACAGAATAAATTTTTCATGAAGGTATCCATCTATATTTTTGTCGTAATTAATTGATAGATTTGAATTACCTGAATAACCACCTTCATATTCTAAAAATATTTCACTATTCACTTTAGCTAATTCATTGGAGATGGTGTCATCTAAACTAAAAGACACCAATCTCAATGATTGACTCTGAAGAATCTTGTCTTTCAAAAATTTGAGTAACTCTTCTCCAGAAAAGAATATTTCGTATGAAAATATATTAATAACAAAAATCAAAATAAATAATATAATAAATAACTTACTTTTTATCATTGTTTTTTTCTTGATAATACTTCATAAGAATATCAGCTACTTCTGGTCTGGTGAATTCTTTTGGCGGTCTCTCTCCACGTGAGAGCATCTCTCTTACTTTTGTGCCACTTAAAAATACGTGGTCTTCTTTTCCGTGAGGACAAGTTTTAGATGTTGCCATATTTTCACATACTTTACAATAGAACGCATGCTCGAATTTTAGCGGAATTATACCAATTTCTTCTGGCTTAAATTGATCAAAAATCTCTTGAGCTTCGTAAGTTCCATAATAATCTCCAACTCCAGCATGATCTCTCCCAATTATAATATGTGAACAACCATAATTTTTCCTGCATATTGCATGAAATACGGCTTCTTTCGGACCAGCATATCTCATATTAACAGGGAAAACTCCCAACAAAACTCTATTCTTGGGATAATACTTGTCTAATATTACTTCATAGGAATACATTCTAACTTCTGATGGAATGTCTTCTTCTTGAGTTTTTCCAACAAGAGGATTGATAAACAATCCATCAACTATTTCTAATGCAGTTTTTTGAAGATATTCATGAGCCCTATGAATTGGATTTCTTGTTTGAAAAGCAACAATAGTTTTCCATCCCTTTTCAGAAAAAATTCTTCTCGTATCTACAGGGTCAAACCTATATTCTATAAAGTTTTCATGGTTTATTCTGTTAAGTAACGTAATTTTGCCACCTAACGCTATTTCTCCTTGCTCATAAAGAAACTTAACTCCTGGATGTTTATATTCATTAGTTTTATATACCTTTTTTGCTTCCTCTTCTTTTCTTCTGGGATACTTATCTTCTAGATGAAGGATCGCGTAGTCTTTTCCATCTTCTTCTGATTTTATTAAGATATCTTCTGAAACCTTTAAATCATCAGCTATTTCTTTCTTCACTGATAAAACAATAGGTATAGACCAAACAATTCCATTTTTTAATCGCATATTATCTAAGACTGAGTTATAATCATCTTTATTCATGAAACCTTCCAAAGGACTGAACAATCCTGTTGCGATGTTTTCTAACTCCGAAAGATCAAAATAAGGAACTGTTATAGACTTTAATTCCTTTGCCTTCTTCATCCATTCCTTTTTTTCTTCCTCCGAAGCAATTCTATTTATCAATTTTCCACCATGTGGTTCAATCAATTTAATAACCTCCTAATAATTCTTCTAGATCTTTTAAGTATGAGTTTTTTCACAGATTTAACAAATACAATCCAATCAGGGCCCCCATTATTGGAAATAATAGGAGACACATATTAAATTTTCAAGTATCAAGAAAAGATAAAAGGGATGCCACCCTTGAACACACTTAAATTACTTTTAAAAAAGGATTGTTCTCTAAAACCTCTACGATGGTCCCTGTTCTCATGTGTCCCGGTGCTATGATTGTATCCTTTGGCAAAGACATCAAAAACTCTTTTAAAATCTTCAAGGATCTTTCCATGTCTTCAGGTGAAGAATTTGGAAGATCAGTTCTTCCAATAGAATCAAAAAACAAGGTATCTCCTGTAAACAAATAATTATCTATATAAATCACACACGAACCAGGTGTATGACCAGGTGTATGTATTATTTCATATGCTTCTGAAATGTCCTTCCATGAATCTATCCATGAAAAAGGTGTTCCTAAAAGGAAAGATAGATTTAGTTTGGGATTTTTCAGCAATTCATCATCTAAGGGGTGTAAATACAATTCTTTTATCTTTATTTCTGGAAGTCCTAAGATATGGTCAAAGTGTCCGTGAGTTAATAACACGATAAATTCGTTTTCCCTACTCACAAATTGTCCTACATCCTCTCCCGGATCTATAATAATTTTATTGTCTATAATATAAGTATTTGTACGAAATCCTCTACAGGTAACAAATTGTTGAATTTCCACAAAAAACTCCCCCTCACAAGCAAATGAAAAAATTTTTAATCTAGCTTGCTTAAAAACTCTTTTTCGATAAATTCAAAACCTTTTTTCCAAAAATCTTTTTGATTAATATCTATTCCTACTCTTTGTAGTAACTTCTCGGGAGAATCACTTGCCCCACTACTTAATAACTCCTTATATTTAGGAACAAAAGATTTACCTTCTATCTTGTATTGTTCATACAAAGCAAGTACCAATAGATTTGCAAAATTATATGCATAAACATAAAAGGGTGTATGAAACATGTGAGGAATGCTAGACCATTCAAAATGATATTCATCCGGAATTATTACAGAATCTCCAAACATAATTTTTAACTCTTGATTATATAAATCAGAAAGTTCTTTCCATGTTGCACTACCGTTATCGCTAATCATTTTATGAGAAGTTATTTCAAATCTTGCAAACATATTTTGTCTAAACATTGTCGCAAATGTATCCTCAATTTTTGAAGCTATAAAAGCCATTCTTTCTTCTTCTGATAAGGTTGGTAAAACAGCATCCATAACCAACATTTCTCCAAAAACCGAAGCAACCTCCGCCATTACTAGTGGAGGATGAAAATTCCAAATATTTTGTTTAGATGCCAACACCCCATGAATTCCATGCCCCAATTCGTGTGCCAAAGTCATTATATCATTCATATTGCCTGTATAATTCATCAATATAAATGGTTTTTTATTTGGAACGACGTAAGAAGTAAAAGCTCCTCCTCTTTTTCCTTTTCTTATATCTGAATCAATTCTTTTCTCCGTGAAAAAATATTCAGCAATTTGACCAAACTCCTCATCAAAACTGTAATAGGCATCTAACACAATTTCCTTGGCCTCATCAAAAGAATATTCTTTTCTCTCTTTCATTAAAGGAGCATATATATCAGCTAAAGTTAAAGTTAGCCCCATTTTTTGGGTCTTCCAATTATAATATCTATGTACTAGAGGAGAATTATCGGTTGTAACTTCGATTACAGTTTTGACTATTTCATCTTCTACTTCATTTTCCAAATTTCTCATAGAAATAGGCTCTTGAAAATTTCTCAAGCTCGCTTCAGTATCATAATTTTTCACAATCGAATTATAGGTTTTCTCAATAACTAATTGATCTTTTTCGTATCTATCTAAAAGTATCTTCATAGCTCTTCTTCTAACGTCTTTATCTGGATGCATCCTCAAAGACCGCATTTGAGGTTCAGTTAGAGTTCTAATCATGCCATCTACTTCAATTTCAAAGATATAGGAACTAGTCAGGCGTTGATAGAGATCTTGGAATCCACCTCTTGAGGAATTGTACATTGCAGCCAAAACTTTTTCAGCATCCTCAGATAGCACGTGTTGCTTTGATTTTAAAAGTTTTTCTATAACATGCCTATAATCCTTCAATTCTTCTGACTCCATAAACTCTATTAATTTATGTTCGCTTTGTTTCAAAATCGACGGTTTAGAAAAGGAAAGCTCCATCTCAATTTTTGCCAAATAATCGTCGCATACAGCCGCTAGTTTTTGATAAAGCTCGTTAGAAGTATCTGCTGCATAAATTAAATTAGCATATTGAGCCGTTAACCCTACTTTCGTAACAAGATCTTCGTATTCAACAAAAAATTCTTTCATTTGAGAAGAAGTCAAAGAAGGATCCGATAACTTACTATAGTATTTTTGCTTTAGTTGTTTTGCTTTGTTAAAACCCTCTTCTAGGTCAATTTTAATTCTTTCGTCATGTGGAGAATTATAAAAAAACGTAAGGTCCCATGTTGGCATCTGAATTGCCTCCTTTATTCTTTTAATATATGAAGCAGTTATGAGAGAAAAAAGTTTTACTTTAAACATTATAGCATAAATCTTGTCCTTTTTAGTTCGTTAAGTAAACCAGTTCTTTTTATTTTGATACTTTTGTAATATAATAGTACTAGTTTGAAACAGTTTTATTTTAAAATAATATAAATTAAAATTATATAAAAAAAGATTTTTTTTGCAATTAATATCAAAATATAACTACGGAGGCGATGCATTGAAAGCCCTATATATAAAGGAACCACATAACTTAGAGCTAATTGAAAAAGATGAACCTGAAATAAAAGAAAACGAATCTTTGCTAAAAGTTTTAAGTTGTGGAGTTTGTGGTACTGACTTAAAAATATATAAAGGCGAAACTTTAGCTACTTATCCTCTTGTGCCAGGGCATGAGATCGTTGGAGAAATAATAAACTCAAACAAGTATGAAAAAGGAACAAAGGTTGCCATCGATCCTAACAAATCTTGTGGTTACTGTAAATTTTGTAGGGGAGGAAAACCACATTTATGTGAAAATTTAAAAGCTGTTGGTGTAAATAGGGATGGAGGATTTGCAGAACTGTTAAGCGTTACCAACGATCTTATATATCCTTTAAATAAAGACATAGACGTAGAAAGTGCGATATTCGCAGAACCTCTTTCGTGCATAATACACGGACTTGATTTATCAAATTTTTCTTTTACAGATGATGTAGCAATTATTGGTGGTGGAGCAATTGGATTGATATTTGCTATGTTATTTGATCGATTTTCGGTTGGAAAAAAAGTCATATTTGAAATATCCGAAGAAAAAATAAAATTCATAAAAAAAGAATTTGGTTTTGACGTTGTACAATCGCAAGAATATAAAGGAACCAAAGAATTTGATTTAGTGGTTGAATGCTCTGGAAGCGTAGCTGGATTTGAATTAGCCTATTCCCTGGTAAAAAAAGGAGGAAAAATAATAAATTTTGGAGTAACTCCCAAAGGTTTAAAAACAACAGAATTAGAACCTTTTCAAATATATAGTGAAGAAATTACTATTAAAGGTTCTTATATCAATCCATTTACAATGCAAAGGGCTGTCAAGATAATTAACAGCAAAGAATTTCCTTTCTACAAATTATTAACTGATGAAGGATCACTATCATACATGAAAGATTACATAACAGGAAATAAACATCCATTTTTGAAGGCAGCTTTTGTCAATAACAAATAAATAAATTTTTGTTAGTGTAGCCTCCAGGCAACATCAAAATTGAAAGGAGCAAAACACATATGTATTACGTAGGTTTTGATATTGGTTCATCGAGCATCCAAGTAGCGGTTATTGACGAAAAAAAGAATTTAGTTTTTGTTATGGAAAATATTCCTCATTTTGGAACACCTTTAAAAAGACTTCCAGAAATTTGGCAAAAAATAAACAACAATTTAGATGGAAAAATCGTTTCGACATCCTTTACTGGTATAGGAGCTCAACACTTCAACAAAGTCTTCCCAGAACTATTGTTTGACTATGAAAGCGTTACTATCCCAAAAGGAGTTTTTTTACTAGAACCAAATGTTTCTTATGTCTTTCATATTGGCGCTAAAGATTCTTATTTCTTGAGACTTGCAGAAGTTGAAGGAGAAATAAATCTTTTAGAATGGTCCGCCAACAGTAAGTGCGGTGGAGGTTCTGGAATATTAATTGAAAAGCAATTGAGAAGATTATATTTAAAAGATGACAAAAAATTTTTCAATACAGATAACCCCGATCATAAGCAGAAACTAATGGACCAAATATTTATTAAGGCTGAGTCTGACATTAAAGAATTTACTGATTTGAAAGGATTCAACGCTAGATGCGGTGTAATTATACAATCAGATCTTATTCATGAACAAAACGAAGGAGCACAGAAACCTTATCTTGTTGCCAAATTATACACAACAGTTGCACGAAACTTTAAAAACGATGTATTAGGAGCCAGAGAATTGGATCCTTCTTTAGTAGCTCTTGCAACTGGCGGAGTTTTTTCCAGTGATTATATCCTAAATAGTTTTAACAATTTAAGTGGCTTAAAGGCTAGGCGCCCAAAACACCACATGGCAGTTGCAGCAATTGGTATAGCTGTTGAAGCTCTCGAGAAAAATAACAACTTTGTTATGGACTTTGATCAACTTTTCAAGATCACTGACTTCAGCAAAGAAAAACGCTTTTTCGCCGAACCTCTTTATTTGTCTCTAGACAAGGTACACATATTTGAACAAGAAATTACTAGAACTTACAGTCAAGAAGTAAGAGAAGTAACAATTGGTGTTGATGGAGGTTCTACTACTACAAAAGCAGCTATTGTAGATGTTGAAACTGGTGAACTTCTTGACAAGATTTATATTAGCACCCACGGCGATCCAGAAGGAGCTTTAAAAGAAGTTTTTAGATATCTATCTAAAAATGCTGACAAATATGATGTTTTAGGTGTTTGTACTACAGGATCCGCAAGAAAATTATATGAAAGAATTTTGATCAGCCAATCTTTAAAGAAAAGTCTTGAAAAAGAAGGTTTCATTGTTTTAGACGGAGCAGTAGATGAAATCACATGTCATGCTAAAGGTATTAAATTCCACGATCCAGATATAGACACCATCTTTGAAATTGGTGGGCAAGATATGAAGTTTACTTCCTTTAAAGTAAATGGAAACAAGGCAACAGATCAGATAAAAGAAGCTAGAATGAATTATTCTTGTCAGGCTGGTGCCGGACAAACTTTAGAAAATATGGCTCAAATATTAGATCTAGATGTTAAAAGCACACTACAAGAGGCCGCATTAAAAGCAGAAATTGTCCCGATAATAGATTCCACGTGTGGAGTTTTCATGGAAATGGAAGAAAATAGACTAATTTCAGAAGGTTTCTCCAAAGAGGAAATAGCTGCAGCAATTGTCAGATCAACGGCTGCTAGTTATTTCAATAAATTTGTTGGAGGACCTCAACATGTACAAGATAAATGTTCTTGTCAAGGTGGACCTGCCTTAGGAAAAGCGTTTTTAGCTGCTATGGCACAAGTTACCAGAAAAGATATTTACGCCTATCCCCACAGAGAATTGTTCGGAGCTTGGGGAGCAGGACTTTTCCTGAGAGAAGAAATATCAGAAGCTAGAAAGAAAAATAAAACAGTAAAATCTGCATTTAGGGGATTTGAAGTTGTAGATATGGAATTTGATAAAAAAGATGTTTTATGTTCTGAACATTTTGGAAAACTTTCTTGTAAAATGAGAAATTGTAAATTAAAAATATTCACTATAGGTGACGAAAAAATAATTACAGGTGGTTTTTGCCCTAGAGGAAACAGTGAAGGCGCTGATGTTACAAGAACCGACTACGTTGAAATTTATCATAAAATCTTTGATAAACATTTTGATGGAATAACTTGCGATCAATTAGACAAACTGCAAGATAAAAGTATTCCTACTGTAGGAATACATCGAAGTGGTATAACTCTCGGAGAAATGGGGATTTGGGCTGCTACTTTGCTAAAATCTCTAGGTTTTATGCCAGTTATTACACCTGTTTCAAATGAAGAGATTGCCCAAAGGGGTATAAACATTGCTCCAACAGAATTTTGTATAGCAATGAAATTGGTGTTAGGACATGCTGACTTACTTGCAAAGGATAAAAGAATCAAGCATCTTTTCAATCCGGCTCCTATTGAAGAAATTCGAGATAAGAAACCGTACAGAAAGTTTTGTATATATACCGAAGCCGAAGGATACTTGATTCAAGATATTATCGGTCTTGAACCTCAAAGAGAAATTCTACCAATCATCTATTGGAAAGATAATGAAAGAACTTCTCAATCGCTCTATGAAGAGTTTAAACGCATTGGATACAATATCTCTAAAAAAGAAATTTTGGAAGCCACTTATATTGCAGATAAAAAAGTTTTAGAATTTAAAGAAGATTTGAACAAACAGGGCGAAAGGTTCATGAAAGAACTAGAAAAATCAGGTGAGATAGGTTACGTAGGATTAGGAAGAGACTATGTAATTCTTGATCCTCAGGCCTCCTCTGAATCCGGTACAATGTTTACAAAACAAAGAGGAATGAGATACATCCCCCAAACATTCTTAGAAGACTATTTTAAAGATATTCCTATTGATGATCTTTCTTACAACGAATATTGGTATCAAAACGCACACATTCTTCAGGCTTCAATATTTGTTGCAAGACATCCAAAACTTTTCCCAATAAGACAGATGAATTTTGCTTGTGGTCCAGATTCAGTGAAGTTCTATCATGAAGACGAAATATTTAAAAGAGTAGAAAAACCTTTCTTACACCTCGTAACTGATGCTCAAACTAACAATGCTCCATTTGTTACAAGGGCAGAAGCTCATGAAAGAGTTGTTAAAAAAGCAACTCCTAAAACTAACCTCGATATGACAAACTTCGTCTTATTTCCTGATGGCAAACACAGTAAAAAACTTAAACTTGGAGAAAAATTATGGCTCATTCCATATATGGGAGAGGCAAGCAATTTGGGTGTTTCTATCTTAAAACACTACGGTATTGAATCAAAAGTCATTTCTTCAGCTACTCCCAAAGCAAAGGAATATTCAGATAGATTCATTACAACAGAGGTTTGTTTCCCGCTACGCGGGGTAGTTGGCGACGTAATGGCAGAATTAGAAGAATTAGCTGAAAAGAAAGGAAAGGATTGGATAAATGAAAATATCGTTCTTTTCTTACCAACTACTGCTGGTCCATGCCGTTTTGGAAAATATGGTGAGGTATTAAAAATATTTTTAAGACAAGAAGGAATGGAAGGCATATCTCTAATTAGTCCTTCTGCAGATGTTGGCTATTTTGACATAGATGTTCCCGAACAATTTGATACATTCTCTTCAAAAGTCGATGCCCTTGTTAATATTTTTAGAGCAGTTAAGATGGCCGATATGACAGATGATTTAATAAGAAGGTTTAGACCTTATTGTGACGATTTCAAAAAATTTGACGAAGTTTGCGACCAACGTTGGAAAAGTCTACAACATTTACTCATAAATCACGGAGCTTCTCTTAAATTATTAAAAAAATGGGTTAAAGAAACAACCGAAATCTTCTCTGAATTAGCACCAACTGCGGAAGATCATTCACTGCCTTTAGTATTGTATATAGGGGAAATCTATACAAGGCAGCATGACCCATATGCGGACTACGTCATTCAAAAGATTGAAGAAGAAAGGTTAGAAATAATAAGAGGTTCTATAGCCGAATGGTTAGAATATGTAATGTACATAACTAATAGAAGAAACCCGAACTTCTTATTCGGTTTTGTTGAAAAATACATGGCTTTTGTAGATTGGAGATTCAAAAGAATCTTTGGCAATCACCTACATGAACGACATGTTGTACCCAAACCTCGTAGAATCATTGAAGACATGCAAGATAGTAGGCGTTATCATGGTGATATTATGGGTGAGTCTCCGTTAGTTATCGGTACTTTTCTCAAATTTTTAAACGGTGAACTATCAAATGGCCGACAAAGAGTTTCGGGTATATTCCATGTGGGTCCCTTTACCTGTATGCAAGAAGGAGTAGCAATGGCAAAAATTGATGCAATTATTAAAGAAGAGGCAAAACACAACCCAACATTGGTTGTACCTATAATTCACGCATTCTTTGGCGAATCTGCAAACACTAACCTTGAAGCGGAAATCGCAGCTTTCAGAGAACAATGTTACCTGAAACATAAACTAATTACTCGTTAAATATAACTTTAAGATGTGACGGTAATAGGGAGGGTTTTGGAGCTACAAGATTCATAAGGTAGTAGCCCCAAATCCTTTCTTTCGGTAGAACGATACCGAAAAATCGTATAGGTGTCCCACATGAGCGTTTGTGTACTGTAAACGCCCACTTTGGGCAATCTATGATGAGAAATTTACATTGGATTTTCTAAAGTAACAACAATTTTCTATTATACGAGGAGGGAATGGAGTCAATTACCCACCGTCTATAGAGGCGGGAACTTGTAGAAATGCAAGCTCGGTTGATTAGCCTATGTCATTAGTTTTTGCTAATGA
>NZ_DAOPSE010000036.1:0-12078 GCF_035349255.1 Defluviitoga sp.
CTACAGGTGCATACGGAAAATCAAAGGCTAAAGCAGCATTGTTGATAATGAATTATGCAAAAGCTGGTTTGAACGTTATTACAATATGTCCCACAGGAATTATTGGTCCTTTTGATTATAAGCCATCAGAAATGGGGAATATGTTCCTCTCTTATCTCAAGGGTGAGTTAAATACTATAATAGAAGGTGCTTTTGATTTTGTAGATGTTAGAGATGTGTCAGACGGTATAATTAAGGCATATGAAAAAGGTAATAAAAGAGAGTTTTATATTTTAGGAAATGAAAATATAGAGGTAATAGAACTTATAAACATGGTTAATACAATGAAAAATAAAGATTTTAAGCCTAAGATTTTAGGAAAAAATATGGCATATTTTGTATCAGTTTTGCTTCTTTTAAAAAATCTTATTTCTAAAGAAAAACTTCTATTAACGCCTTATTCAGTTCATACGTTGCAAACAAACAAGATTTATTCACATGAAAAGGCTACAAGAGAGTTGGGGTATAACCCTAGGCCTTTAGAAGAAACTGTAAAAGAAACTGTAACGTGGTTGGAAAATAATTTAATGTAGGTTATTAGTCAAATTTTTTCTTCATGATATAATTATATGAGTAAATGAAAAATATTAAAACATGTGCGTTGGGTTTTTAGCTAAATCGGTGTTTTATGGCTTAATTATTAATAATTAACATCAAATATTGATTAAATCATTGAGACACCCGTATAGATAGTCTCTACTGCTGAAAAATTAGCATAATAATAAAAAAGGTGATGAAGGGAGAAATACACGATGACAGAATTTTTAGTTAAAAATTTACATGGTAGTCATTTTTATATGAAAACTCCTTCTGGACATGATGTTCATATTGATTCGGATGTAGATAGTGGTGGTTACGATTCCGCACCTAAACCTATGGAATATCTAATTGCTGGTTTGGCAGGATGTACAGGAATGGATGTTGTGAGTATTCTTAAAAAAATGAGGGTAGATTTTGAAGAATTTAATCTTCGAGTTTTAACTGAAAGAAATGAAGATCATCCTAGAAAGTACAATAAAATCCATGTTATTTACGAATTTAAAGGTGATAATTTGACAATAGATAAATTAGAAAGAGCTGCAAAATTATCCCAAGAAAAGTATTGTGGTGCTATTGCTTCTTTTAGAGGGTCTGTAGAGATTACATATGAAGTAAAAATTGTTGAGTGAAGATTTATTATATATTAGAAAAGATTTTGAAAAATTGATTAGCGTAACCATGATCAAATCATGGAGATGCCCGCATAGGTTGTCTCTACAACTGGAAAATTGGTAATTATTATAACGGTTTTACAACTAAATAATTTACACCATCACTTAAGGAGGCAAAGAATGGCTAATATTCAGGAAATAAAGGAAAAAGTCAACAGAAAACTTGAAGATATTGAAAACGTTATCCTTGTAATGAGTGGCAAAGGTGGGGTTGGTAAAACAACGGTTGCAGTTAATTTAGCAGTTTCTTTGGCACTTTTAGGAAAGAAAGTTGGATTACTAGACGTCGATTTACATGGCCCTGATGTAGTAAGAATGCTTGGAGGAGAAGAATATCCTTTAACTCAGGTTGGAGATGAGATAGTACCTCCTGAGATTTATGGGATCAGAGTAATTTCTATATCTCAATTTTTGAATGAAGAAAATATTGCCGTTATTTGGAGAGGGCCTTTAAAAACCGGTGCAATACTACAATTTATAGGTGATGTTGCTTGGGGAAATTTGGATTATTTGGTTGTAGATGCACCTCCAGGCACAGGAGATGAACCATTAACCGTAATTCAAAATATTTCTAAGCTTCGTGGGGCATTATTAGTTACTTCTCCATCTGTTGTTTCTCAAGATGATGTTGAAAGAGCTATTGATTTTGTTAAGAAAATGAACGTTGATATTTTAGGTATTGTTGAGAACATGTCTTATTTTATCTGTCCTAACTGTAAAAGTAAGCATTTCATTTTTGGTGAGGGTGGAGGTAAAACTCTAGCTGACAAATTTAATTTAGACCTTTTGGTTCAAATTCCTTTAGATTCAACTATTAGAGAAAACATGGATGGAGGAAGGCCTGTTGCTTATTTTGGTTCACCTGAAATTTCTGATTCATATATTGATCTTGCTAAAAAACTAATAGAAAAGATAGAGTGATAGTTTGAAATAATACATGATTATGATAAGGAGTGAATTTTTGGTGAATAAGTATTCAATCATTTTTTTATTGTTAATGTTGCTTTCTTTTGGTTCTATCTTTGCGATTAATTCCTCTTTTTTACTTTCAAAAGACGCTTCTTCAGTCTATTTGGTGGCAAGTTTTAACCACTTTGAACCTATTGAAATGGAAAAGAGTTTAGGAGAGTTATGGCGCTATTCTACGGATTTAGAGCCTGGCGAATATCTATATAAGTATATTATTGATGGAGAAGAAACCCTTGATTTTCAAAACCCTAACATTACAGTCTTTAACGGAGAAATTTTCAACGTGAGGGTTGTTAAAGAACCTTACAGTTTTCCAAGAACTGGCGATGGCAGGGTGAAAGAAATATACTTTAAAAATGCAAGAAGATATATTAATCCAGTTAAACCTGGTGAAATATATTTGTCCATCGAATTTGAAAAAAACGATGTAGTAGATGTTAATTTACAATCAAATGCTAAATGGGTAAGTAAAGAGATTATAGAATCTGGAAACAATGTTCTTTATAGGTTTCATGTCTTTACTGAGGCTCCCGTGCTGAAGTACAGGTTTGCCATCGATGATTCGCAAGAGATTATTTATGGTTATGATGGAACTGAGAATTTCTTTGAATTCGACTTTTCTAAGCCAATAATCCCATATTTTGATACTCCTGACTGGGCAAAAGGAAGGGTGTATTATCAAATCTTTCCTGATAGATTTAGAAATGGAGACTCTCATAACGACCCAAAAGGGACTTATAATTGGTATGGCCCACATAATAGAAATTCACTGGCTTTTAGTTTTTATGGTGGCGATCTCCAAGGAGTTATAGATTCTATTGATTATTTGGAGTATTTGGGTGTAGAAGCTATTTATTTTAATCCAATTTTTGAGGCTCCTAGCACACATAAATACGATACAAAAGATTATTTAAAGATAGATCCTTCTTTTGGAGACGAAGAAGTTTTCTTGGATATGCTGGATATTCTTCATGAATGCGATATAAAAGTGATTTTAGATGGAGTTTTTAATCATACAGGTACAGAATTTTTTGCGATGCAGGAGAATTTTGCTAAGCAAGAAGAGTCAAGATATTTAGATTGGTATTTTATTAAGTCTTTTCCTATAAGGAAGTCAACTTCAAGTTATGAAGGATGGCATGGATATGCAGATCTTCCACAATTAAACAATAACAATCCAAAAGTTAAGGCATATATAAACCACGTTATTGGTAAATGGATGAGCATTGGAATAGATGGCTGGAGATTAGATGCAGTTGATCAGCTTCCAGTAAGTTATTGGGCGTCTCTTTATGAGAATTTTAAAAATATAGATGAAAATACATTCATCGTAGGCGAATTCTGGCGAGATGCAACTTCTTATTTTGAGGATCCAGCTTTTGATTCTGTGATGAATTATATCTTTAGAGATGCCGTTATAGCTTATGCAAGAGGAGGAAGCGCAAACAATTTTGTTAAGACAACAAACGCTTATTTGGATAAATATCCCCCACAAGTTTTACATAGTTTATGGAACATGTTGGGTTCTCATGATACTGAAAGAATCTTAACTGCATTGGATGAAAATATAGAAAGAATGAAATTAGCTGCTGTTCTTCATATTACCTTTATTGGTTCTCCTCTCATTTATTATGGAGATGAAATAGGCATGACGGGATCTACAGATCCATTTTGTAGAGTGCCTTTTTACTGGGATGAAGATATGTGGAACATGGATATATTTGACTTATATCAAGCGTTAATTCAATTAAGAAAAGATAGTTTAGCGATTCGGCAGGGTGATTATAATGTTTTATATTCAAAAGGTAATGTGTTGATATATAAGAGATATTATCAATCGGAAAAGGTTATTGTTGCTTTGAACTCTAAAAATTCTCCTGTAAATGTTAATCATGAGTTAGATGGAGATTATGTCGATTATTTTTCAAAAGGAAAGGTTAATGTAATTGAATCTATTCCTGCAAATGGATTTTATATATTAGTTAATGAGTAATATTTGGAGGTTGTTTAATGTATTTTTATGATGTTATTCCTTTAGGTCAAAGATTGTTTAAACCATACACTTATAAGTATGAAAAAAAGCTTGAAATTGGACAAAGGGTTGTTATTGATTTGAGGGGTAAATATGTTCAAGGTTTAGTTTATAGAGAATCAAACGATCCGAAAGTCGTTAAAATAAAAAATATCGAATTTCCTTTAGACGAAAGAAGTTATTTGAGTGATTCACATATAAAACTTATAGAAAAGGCTAGTGATTATTTTCTTGCTCCTATGGGGGAAATAGCCAAACTTTTGTTTCCCCCAGCTTCTTCAGACTTATACAAATTAAAAATAGTTCCTTTAAGTGAACTTGCTCCTTTTGATAAACCCATATTTTATAAGGATTTTTTAAGATTGTATAAGGATAATTCTACTGCCAACAAGGCGTTGAAAGAACTGTTATCATCAAATGTGGTAAAATTAGATCTTCATAAAAAGTCTATTCGAGAAAACAAAGATTATTTTATTATTCTTAATATGGATCTATCAGAAATATGGAATCATAATCTTTCAAAAAGCGCTCGGAATTTGGTAAATTATTTAGCAATAAATGGTGAGACATTAGAGAGTGAGTTATACGATAAAGGAATTATTAATAGAGGAACGACTGTTTTGAAAACTTTACAAAAAAAAGGTATAATTAAAGCAATAGAGGATACTTTAATAAACAGTGAAACCGAAAAAGTAACGTTAACAGAAGAACAAAAAAGTGCAGTGGATTTCATCAAAAAGCATGATGAAAAACCTCACTTGTTATATGGGGTAACTGGAAGCGGTAAAACAGAAGTCTTTTTTGAGGTTGGAGAAAGTGTTTTAGAAAAAGGTGGTAAGCTTTTAATCCTAGTCCCAGAAATATCTTTGACATCTGAAATAATGAGTAGATTAAAAAAAAGATTTTCTAAATATAGAGCGGCTTTTTATCATTCTTCTCTCACAAGTTCGGAACGAGTTGACACTTGGTATAAGGCGGTTGAAGGAGATCTAGACATAGTTATAGGAACGAGAAGCGCTGTCTGGCTTCCTATAAAAGACTTGAGAATGATCATAATTGATGAGGAACACGATCAATCGTTTTATCAAATTGAAAATGTAACTTACGACGCAATTGAAGTTGCCTTATTTAGAAAAGAGTTAGAAAATATTCAATTGATACTTTCTTCTGCAACTCCTAGAATTATCGATATAAAAAGGGCAAAAGATAATGAAATGCATTTAGAAACAATTGTTTCGAGATATTTCAGTGAAATGCCAGAAGTAGAGATAATAGATATGAAAAAAGAAGAAAAGTACAATTGGATTTTCAGTAAAAAGGTTATTGATAGTATTAGAGATGTAGTAGCTAAAAACAAAAAGGTTATTGTTTTTACTCCGACTAGAGGATACGCTAACTACGTTGTATGTAGTGAATGCGGATATATATTTAAATGTGATAACTGTGACGTTTCATTAACTTTTCATAAAAAAGAGAGAAAATTGATATGTCACTATTGTGGAAATGAACAAGAATTACCTAATTTTTGTCCAAAATGTGGAGGGTTTAAATTACAAAGTAGAGGTTATGGCACTGAAAGGGTTATAACCGAATTGACCAAGTTGTTTCCATCTGAGCCTATAGTTAGAGTTGATAGAACTGTTATTAAAACTTTTGATGATTTGAAAAATACTTTCACATTTATGAAAGAGCCTGGAAGAAAGATTATTGTAGGAACTAAGATGATAACAAAAGGTTTAGATATAAAAGATCTTGACTTGGTTGTAATATTAGATTCGGATAGATACACCCATATGCCTGATTATAATGCTAGAGAGAGCACCGCTTCTTTGATCATGCAAGTTGCTGGAAGATCTGGAAGAAAAGAGAAGGGGAAAGTTATCATACAAAGTTTTGATCCAAACAATGAGGTTTACAAAGCCGCAATCAACCATGATTATACTTTTATAGCTGAAAAAGAGCTTGAACAGCGTGAAAAATATAAATATCCCCCGTTTACAAAATTGTTTTTGATAATGGTCAGTAATAGGAAAATGGAGAACGTTAAATCCATAAGTCAAGATCTTATAAATGAATTGGGAAGTGTTATTGATAATAAGCAAGTGGAGTTGTTAGGACCAGTTACTCCAATTATTTCCAAGTTAAGAGGTGATTATAGACTTCAGATTATTTTAAAAGTATTTCAAGAAGATACAAGCTTTTTGATGCCAATTGTAGAGAAGTATGATAAAGATATTAAAGTATATGTTAATCCCCCTACAACTATATTGTAAAAAAGTATGCGATCTTCATGTATTTTGTTCCTTAGTATACACGAAGTTCAGTTAGACAATATTCAAGCCTATGGAGGTGGTAGTGATGGAGTATAAAGTTTTTACAAAGTCTGTAGAACTTAGTGAGGCCAACAAAAATTACCTTGCTAAAAGAATGTCAAAGCCTGATCATTTGCTAAAAAAACAGAAAGATTTAGTCTCACCAGCTGATGTAAGGATCACTAAAGAAAGGGGAATATATAAAGTAGAAATTACCACTCACGTTAAAGCGCTAAGTAAAATAATTAAAGTTGAGGAAAGAAGCAACGATTTATATGAAGCTATAGATAGAGCGACGGATGCGTTGGAAAGAAAGATAAGAGAAATTAAAACAAGATTACATCCAAAACAGCAGAGCAGCAAAGGAGCAATTCCAGTTAATCCAAGAGAAACAACTACCACAACTAGAATAGAAGAGGCAGAATTTGAAGAGGAAGAAGAAATACTAGAAAAACCTACTCCGCCAAAAATAGCTAGAATAAAGCATCATGACTTAACTGTAATGAATGTTGAAGAAGCAATACTTCAAATGCAACTTTTAGGCCATTCGTTCTTTGTTTTCAGGGATTCCACAAATGACGCTGTTTCTGTCTTGTATGAACGAAAAGATGGTGATTTAGGTCTTCTTGTTTTCAATGAATAATTTAATGTTATTTTAAAAAAGAGATGTGCTTTTAGCACATCTCTTTTTAATTTTTTAATTTATTCCAAGCAACTTGTCGATTTTCTTTTTATCAAACCCTATAACATACTCGTTTCCGATTTGAATTACAGGAACTCCCATTTGATGGGTTTTTCTAACAAGATCTTCAGCGGCTTTTTGGTCTTTTGAAACGTCTATTTCTTTGTACTTGACTCCTAATCCATCTAAATAAGCTTTCGCCTTTTTGCACCATGGACAGGTTGGTGTGGTATAAATAACAACCTTTACATCGTTCATAAAATTGCCCCCTTTTCATAAAAACTCATAATACCTATACCGGGTATTCCTATTTATATAATATCAGAGTTTTGTAATAGCAATTTTAACAAAAAGTAAATTAATTGTTGTAACATTTGCTTTGGGTATTAATAATTTGGATGTGACGAAATCCATATTTCGAGATCTGAAAGGATTGAAAGGTTTAATAACCCACTAGTTGACATAAAGAATGTTAGACGAGGTGATAAAAACGAATTACATATTTGATTATCCTAAGATACCGGTCGATTATACTATAAAAAAAGAGAATGATTATTTAGTTTTTACTTTTGAGACCGTTTATCAAGATCCTGTATGTAAAGAGAATGAAACACAAATTGTTCATATGTTTGTTCCTGAAGAAAAGGTAAAAGGGGATATTGTGTTTTTACATGGAATTGGTCCGAACAATGTTCCATATCTGGAATGGTATGGTAGATACTTTAAAAAATTTGGTTATAGAACAAGTGTAGTTATTTTGCCATATCACTTAGAAAGAGCTCTTGAAGGTGCTCAGGACGGAGATCCTTTTTATTCTTCTGAACCAAATGAATGTGTTGTACTCTTTCATAATGCTGTAAAAGATGTCAGAAGAACAATTGATTTGTTGGAAACTTTTAATGATTATTCCGAAGATAATTTGTATTTAATGGGAGTTTCTTTCGGTGGAATAATTGGAACAATGGTGTTAGCGCTTGATAAACGGATAAAGAAAGGAATTTTAATGATTACAGGCGGAAATTGGCGATGGATAAACTTTTATTCTCCATTCACACAAAAGGTTAGGGATGCGTACGCTACTTACAAAAATTCGTATGGTTGTGATTCTGAAGAATATTGCCTAAAGTTTAGAAAGGATGCCTTTAATTTTGTAAAAGAAAATATAAATTCAATAGACGATATTTTTCAAAAAACACCTATACCTTGTTATCATTATGATCCGTTATCGTATGCTAAGTTCGTTGATCAACCAGTTCTTTTTATAAGAGGAGTTTTTGATAAAATAATTCCTCATCAAGCTACAAAAGAGCTAGTAGATCTTTTACCAAACAAGGTTGTTAAAAATATTTTGGCTGGTCATAAGTCTAGTTATTTTTGGAAAAATTTGGTAGGAAGATGGGTAATTTCTTTTATTGAGAAAGAACCCGTTAAGGAATCAGAAAAAAAACTACAAAAAACTTTGGAGTGAGAGTTTAATTAAACTGAAAAATCTAACTCTATACCCCTAAAAAATTGAGCATTAAGTGATGATGCGTTATTTTTTAAGAGTTCTAATATTTGAAGTTTTTCAAGTAGTTTTTTTATTTTTTTGGGATCTGTTTCAAAGGTTAATTGGGTTTTTATTTTTTCTATTTCTTTTTCGATGTTTTGTCGAACCTTTTCTTCGACATTTACGTCTTCTTCTTGAACAATTAATGTATTTTCGGGGGGTTGAGAAAGGATATTTTCTTTTTTGTAGAGTATAACAGCTTTAGACTTTCCTCCAACAGCTGCTAAGAAGCCTCCTCTTTTTTGGAATTGGAGGTCGATGTCTGTATAGATTACAATTCCACCATTTTTAAGTGCCTGTGATTTAAATTGGTTAATGTTCCCAGCTTCATGAGCAGCAACTCTCAAAATGCTCAATGAAGCGGGAACACTATTTGATAATCCTGGTTCGCCAGGATCTAATTTATAACTTATATACGGATTGTAAACGTTGGGGGTTACTGCGTTTACCATCTTAATCACCCATAAAAGAGGCAATCATGTTAATTTGAAGTTGTTTTTACAGTCATCCTTATTATTACTTGGTCTGTAAGCTCAAAACTCAAATCTATCTTACCTTTTTGAGAATTGTCTTTAACACCTCTGTAACCACCGTCTATCTTCATTTGATCTATTTCTAAATTTGGTGCTGCAGCTGAAATTTGTACCACCTTAATTTTATCAGAAAAATTTTTAATTGTGATTAAAAAATCTATTATCCTGGTATCAGCTGTTTTTACTTCAACATCAGATAACTTTTCAAACTTATATTGAACGTCCCAACTCTCTCCTAAATCTATTTTAACTATGTCATCAATAGGTGTGTCATATATATTCGTCTTTTTTATGGGGAAATTTTTGTCATCGTATTGTTCATATATCCATACTTCACCATATGGCAAATCTATACCTAGACCATTGTGCTTGGTATTCTCAAAGTATCTTACAAGTCTGGTTTTAGTGAAGTCCTGAATGTTTGTGTATAGATTGAAAGTTATAACATTTCTATCCTCATATGAAAGGACTTTGTTTTCTGAGATGCTGAAATTCATTATATCGCTAACAAATTTAATATTACCAAGAGAAATGGTGTAAGTTTGAGTTAATATCGCCTCTTGAGCTATTGTTTGAAAATCTGTTCCCTGGCCAAGTCTGAGAGTACTTAAAGCTTTCGTAGTTTCTACATAATCACGAGGTGAAAGATTCAAATATTCATTTACAAGATATAAATTGGTTGTTCCTACCGCTTTGCCGTTGATTTCTATGTTCTTTTTAAAGGTTCCATCTTTTTTCATTTCGTAGACTATTTTCCATGTTCCTGGAGCTTGTAAGGCAATAGTAGCTGTTTTATTTTTTGTTTTTTCTAGGACTATTTTGACACTGGCTTTAATTTTATCTTTATTCTTTTCATTAGTTGTACACCAGTGATTAATTTGAGAGTTATAGAATAAGATATCGTTAGTACCATCAATTTTGAAGATGTTTTCATCTATTTGTTGTATCGTTTTATTTTTGAAGTCTTCTAAAGAAACTATTTTAAAACTAAATTGTTGGTAAGTCTTCTCTAAACTCCAAGAATTTACCCCTGTTACCCATAGAACTTCAAACCCCTCTGGTACTTGGAATGTTGTTTGATCGGTTGTAACATAGTGTAGTTGGGCATCTCTAAAAAGGAAGGTGTAAGTCTGAGTAAGGGAGATTACACTAAGTGTAACAAATAGTACTAAAACCAACACTTTTTTATTCATGATTTGCACCCCCTTATTTTATTATTTCCAATCGTTCAAATAATCTTTCTGCTCCTGCGTGAATTCATCGATTTTTACTCCGATAGTTTCTAGTTTAATCTTTGCTATCTTTTCATCAATTTCATAAGGGACAGGCTCGACACATATTTTCATATGTTCATGATTTTCTTTTATGTATTTTGCACCTTCTAATTGTAAGCTGAAAGATAAATCCATTATTTCTACTGGGTGACCATCTGCATTAACTAGGTTAACCAATCTGCCTTTACCTAATAAATAGACTTTTTTACCGTTTGGTAGTTTATATTCTTCAACACCGTCTCTTACTTCACGCTTTGAAACAGCAATTTCTTCTAGGTCTTTAACTTTCACTTCTACGTCAAAATGTCCAGCGTTTGATAAAATTGCACCATCTTTCATCTTTAAGAAATGTTCCTTTGTTATGACATCTATATTGCCCGTTACTGTGACGAAAAAGTCTCCATACTCTGCTGCTTCACTCATTTTCATAACTGAAAACCCGTCCATTATAGCTTCTATTGCCTTGATAGGATCTACTTCGGTAACTATAACATTTGCACCTAGTCCTTTCGCTCTCATTGCTACACCTTTACCACACCATCCATATCCTGCGACAACCACAGTTTTTCCAGCCACAGAAAGATTTGTAGACCTTATTATTCCGTCCCAAGTTGATTGTCCTGTACCGTATCTGTTATCAAACAGATATTTCATGTATGAATCGTTTATGAGAACTACAGGTACAGGCAATTTATTTTGCCTATACAGTGATTTGTATCTTTTAACTCCTGTGGTAGTTTCTTCACATATGCCCCACAAATTTTTAACTTTTTCTGGATATTTATTCATGAGAGTAATGCCTAAATCTGCTCCGTCATCTAGTATTATATTTGGGTTTGATTCTAAAACTTTTTCAATATTTTTCCAATAGATATTTGGATCTAATGTTCGTTGAGCATGGACGTTAAGTCCGTACTCTTTTAGGGCTTCAACTACATCATCTTGAGTAGATAAGGGATTGCTTCCTGTTATAGCAACATTTGCTCCCAATTCATGTAAAACGAGGCCTAAATAGGCTGTTTTTGCCTCTAAATGAATACTGATAGCAATATTGACGTCTTTGAAAGGTTGTTCATCCTTGTAAAGAGCTTTTAAATAGTTTAGAACAGTCATGTGGTTTTTTACCCATTCTATTTTTCTTCTTCCACTTTCAACTTTTGCCATTTTGAGCCTCCTGTAAATGATTATCTTTATAAATCTTTATTTCTAATTTGGTACTTGTACCGAGGAGTGGGAAAGGGCTTCGCCCTAGACCCGTTATAAATTCAATATGCTATCTTTATAAATCTTTATTTCTAATTTGGTACTTGTACCGAGGAGTGGGAAAGGGCTTCGCCCTAGACCCGTTATAAATTCAATATGCTATCTTTATAAATCTTTATTTCTAATTTGGTACTTGTACCGAGGAAGAAGGGAGGGCTTCGCCCTAGACCCATTATAAATTCAATATGCTATTATGCAAATTTTTTAAGAGTAT
>NZ_DAOPSE010000037.1:0-10939 GCF_035349255.1 Defluviitoga sp.
CCCATTTTGAAATTAATTTTTATTCTCCTGTTATCCCGGTTCTATCTATACTTTCGACGAACTGTTTCTGTAAAAGTGCATATAATATAAGCAACGGTATGATAGTTATCAAAGTTGCAGCCATTCTTATTCCTTCGTTTAATCTATTTGCTAAGCTCGCGTCGCTCACTGGATACATTCTTGAATAAGCATCGACAAACGATTGAAGTTTCATAGGTAAAGTCTGAATTGCGTTACCAAAAAACAATCCTGAAAGATATGTCTCATTCCAATACCAAACAAAGGAAAATAGTAGTGAGACAACGATTGCTGGTATAGACATGGGGATAGCTATTTTCATGAATATTGTAAAATGCCCGGCACCATCAATCTGAGCAGCCTCGTCTATGGATTTTGGATAAGAACTAAAAAATTGATAGAAAATTAGTATAAAAATTGCGCTTCTAATTCCCTGCCCGAACAAAGCTGGAAGAAAGGAAGGGAAAGGTGTATTTATCATGCCATAACTACTAAACATTATGTATTTTGGTATTAAAGTCACTTGTACAGGCAATAAGAATGTAAACAATAGCAAAGCGAACCAAAGCTTTTTTAAAGGAAACTCGTATCTTGCAAAACCATAGCCAATTAATGCACTAGAAATAGTTTGAAGTATAGCTGGTACTCCTGCCATAATAATAGAGTTAAGCAAAGAGTTTTTAACGTCTAGAACCTTTGAGGCTATCTTAAAATTTTCGAGATATAGTTTTGATGGTATCCATTGAACAGTTGGATTAACAAGGTCATCTACATCCATAAAACTTGTAGAGATCATAAAAGCCAAAGGATACAGATATGCAAATCCTATTATTAAAAGTAATAAAATAATAAAAGCTTTAAAAATATTCTCTTTTAATCGTTTGTTCATGGCTAATTCTTCCTTTCTCTCAAAATTAAAAATGCCACACCTAAAATAGCTAGAATTATCAACGAATAAATCCATGACATTGCAGCAGAATAACTATACACCCTTCCTGTTTGAAACATTTTAGAAGAAATCTCTACATTGATTGCGTTGGTAGGAAACGTTGCTAAATCAACTATTGTATAAATAGCATTTACTAGTATCAAAGGCCTTATTTGCGGTAAAGTTATCTTCCAAAAAATCACCCACGAAGAAGCTCCATCAATTTGCGCCGCTTCGTATAATGCTTTATCAATCTTTTGAATTCCTGCTAAAAATATCAAAATCTGTACACCCGAAAACCATAGTATAATGATTATCTTATCGAATAGATAAAGAATTGGCGCACCCAAATTTAGAGGTAACGATCTAAAAAATTCATAGATAGCAAATTTGGTTGGTTGAATTATATTTACAGCCTTGTTAGCTAAAAGTTCACTTAAAACTGGTCCGCTCATAATAATTACAGGTAAAAAATAAATTGCTCTGAAAACAGTTCTTCCTTTGAACTGTTTATTAAGCATTAACGCTATAAGTAAAGAAGCTACGATTATAAGTGGCGTTGAAAGCCCAACAAAAACAATGCTATCTGTTAAAGCAGGCAAAAAATCCACATCTTTTGTAAAAATATCCCAATAATTGTTAAAACCATTCCATTGAGTAACTATGCCTGTAGGGGTAATAGTTACCCTACTCATACTCAAGTAAATTGAATAAAAAAATGGAAAAGCTGTAAAAACTATAAAGCCTATAATCCAAGGTAGTAAAAACATGTAGCCTCTAATTGCAGACTTTTGATGTATTGTTAGTTTACTAACAAAAGACTTTTCTTTTTTTGAGTTTTTCAATTTCAATCAACTCCTGATGATAAAGGTAAAATGTTCATGCCGCAGGGCCTTAAGGGTTTTGCTCTTGTACCTACTTTTTTGATTTAGGTAGGCAAATAGATTGTATTTGCTATTTTAAACCATTATTTAGACGTGTAGGTCGCCTCTACGACCGTTAAATCAATATTTAATTAAACTATCAAATATCCTAGAGCTGGGACTACATCATTTTCAAAGAAATAATCATAGTTTGTATAATTAACAATAATAGATACATCTCCCTCATAATCAACCTTTACAACACCTTCTTTTAATACTGTTCTATCTACTATCTGCTTTCCTTCAAATTTAGATAAAACATTATTTATCGTATTATACGTACTTACAATCACATCTAGCCAATGTTCATAATATGTTGAATAATACGAATCAGAGATAGCTGTATATTTCAATTCGTCGTTAGTTAAAGCTGTTAAAACGAAAGAGGGATAAGCCCCATATTCAATAAGTCTTAATATATCTGTTGGTGAATAAAACCCCATATTTGAATACGGCGCATAATAATCTATACTTCCTTTCAAAACTATTTGAATAAAAGGGACGGTGTCTGTCTCATAGATGTATTGTGAATTCACCATAGGAAGGTGAAAGATTTCAGAACTATACCTCCAAAAATACTGGTTTGGGGTATATAAAGCCAGATTTTCTAAGTTATTTACAATATTTTTGGCTGTTTCTTCAAGCATTACTCTTGCCTGATCTCTTGTTACAACATCTCCTCTTTGATTTTCTGCGTACAATTTAAAACCAACTTCATCAACTGCCATATTTTTCATACCATTAGACTTATACAGTTCAGCTTTATTTTCTAAATAATCTGCAACCAAATTTATTTTTACTAGATAAGTGTCTTTAATCCATATATAATCATTATCCCTTTGTATTTTTATTAAATCTTGAGAAAGTGAATGTCCTCCCTCTTTACGCAAATCTATTTGGAATTGATTCACAGCAACGGGGTTTTCATAGAAATAAAACCTTCCGCCCTGTTGATCAACAAAGTCTGAAAATTCCAAAAAAGCATCTTTTTCTCCTAACTTTTCCTCGAAAGCAAATTTTGACACCTTTGAACCGTTTAGTCCACCTTCTTGCCAACCTTTCATGACAACTGTTAGATTTGAAATACCTTCACTATTTAGACTGGTAACAATTTCTTCAGCCTGTTTCAAAGAAGTAATCACCTTCAAATTGTTGAAAATAAAACCTTTTTCTATGTCGCTACCTAAAATTCCTATCTTTAAAGGTATTTGACTGTCAATTCTTTCTTGCCTTGCTAGCACGCCTTCTTCGTACAGCATATTTCTATATACCTTAGCCATTCCCACATAATCTGCGTCATCACCACTTAAAAAGTAATATCTTATCTCTGGATCAAAATGATTCCTATTTTGCTGTACGATTTGAACCCCTGCTCCACTCCTTGTTGTCGGTTGCAAATATTTTTGTCTGTAAATAAACTTAGCAGAAACCCAATTATAATTCGTTAAAACTCCTGCTGGTGTTGCAACTATAGCAGCATATTCCTCTCCAGAAGTGATGCGCGCAAAAAGTCCGTTTTGTTTTGGCCCATGCACAACTCCAAAAATTGGCATTAATACACTCTTTTCTTCGGTAGCAAAATCATTAGGTCTACTTACTTTAAGATCGTTAACTTCAAAAAGGTGGTCTATAGCAAAATCTTTTCCATACACCCTTTTTTCAAAGTTAGACAAATATTTAAAAGGCTTATCAAATCTAATTAAAGCACCAGGACCATCAGGAATAAAAATATAACCATCTATCTCATCTGCCCTAACAGAACCAAAAAATGGAACGAAATACACCGATCCTAACATATACTTTCCTGTTTCTTGGATACTGTCAGAATCTAACCTAAAAATTAACGAACCATCATTGAGTTCAACACTAAAATCAAAGCTTATACCAAGTTGAGTAAAATTAACAGAAAAAAAGATAGTATTACCGTTAACCACGTATTCCCTCTTAACATTGTTAGCTGCAATACTAGTTTTTCTTTCTATTCCAGCCTGATCATAATAATCAATACTCACCAAAGAATTTCCTATTCCTGACCACGTAACGTTCATATCAGAAGGCTTTTCTGAGGGTAGTCCACCCCATATATACCCATTTACTTTGTTGAGAACTCTAATCGAAGCATTTTTATCCCAGTAATATACTTCTATATAATCATCTTCTAGAATCTTTTCGTAATCATCAAGATCCATTCTATTAATTACAACAACCCGTTCTTTCTCGGGCTTTGTATACCTATTAGACCCAATATTTGAAATCTCATTTCTTTCCAAAAGAATAATTTCTTCTTCTAAAGTAGAAAAAGTATCCAGAGATTGTGTTTGAGCAAAGACACTATTCATAAGAAGTAACAAATTAAGAACAACTACTAAAGATGCAAATAATCGTTTATCCAATTCGATAAGCAGCCTCCTTCACCAAAGTGTAAATAAAGTTGAACGTCTCACTTCCCAGCATATATACAATAAAATAAGCTATTACAAAAATGAACATCAAAAATAACGTTAACAATATATTTTTAATAACCCCACCAACAGAAAAATTATGAATTTCTTTAAGCGAAACGAAGATCAACACCCCACACCAAACCCAAATTGCCACACTAGCAAATTGAATAATGAACCCCTCGTTCAACGTTATTACATAAGAAAGTAGTGTAACAATAGGCATAAAAAGCACAAGTGGCGCTAATGCATAAGATGTTGTGCAGTATACATCCCTAAACTTACCCTCTCCATCATTCAGTGTACTAACAAGATAGTTAGACACCACCCACAGTGCTAAAGGTAGACCGAAAATCATAATCACATACAGATAAGAAACCTCTCTGAAATCTCTGGGATTGAATATAAAGCCCTTAAACAAATAATCAAGCACAAAAGCAATAAAAGCTAATACATATACTAAAGTGGCTGACATTACTGATGCCTTTTTTCCATGTTTAATATCATACGAACTATCAATAGGATGAAGCATGAATCTTCCCATATATAACACATCAGAAACAAGTTTAACTTCTTTAGTTTTTCTAAAAAAGTTTCTAAAAACGTTCAAAATCCCATATTTTTTATCTAATAGCTTAACAATTCGCCACAAAACCCACACTAAGAATACAACAATTAAAATAGTTGCTATATTGTTCTGTAACCATAAGTTTCTTATTTCCCAATAAGCCTCAGAATAATCAATTTTATTATTAGCTATTTTAAAATGTTCAGCAGCCTTCTCATAGTCTTGGGACTGAAAATAAGCCTTTCCCAAACCGTTGTGAGCAATCCTTGATCGACCACTCAACTTTAATATTTCCTGCCAATACGACATGCTATCAATATACTTACCTTTTTCATACAAACTAATCGCTTCGTGTGTCATATTTGTAATCGCCGTAGGATAAAAAACATGGACAATACCACGTTCTTTATCTAAAACATAAACATTGTCATTTTGATCAACCGCTATACCAACAGGCACAGTGAAAAAACCGTTTCTTTCTGTACTGATTGCTCTTCCTCCGAAAGAATATATCAAATTACCTTCGGAGTCATACTCATAAATCAAACCCGTTTCTGTTAAAGCATAAATCTGATTGTAATTACCTACAGTTATGTCAACAAAGTTAGGCTCGCTAATCATTCTGTTAGCCTGCTTTAATATATTGTTCCCTGAAACATTATGCTTTTTTATTGCGTTTCTTCCAACACCTTGTGTTATTGTGTATATCAACCCTTCATCGTCAATAGCTAAATTGTAAAAGGTTTTTGGAATAATGTTGAACAATTGAGCTTGCTGCTCTTTTGTAAAAATAAGGTTTAACAACGCTTCACCAAAAGAAAGATAAGTTATATTCGCCCCAAAATACCCTAAAAACTCACCGTCTTCAGACAATTGAATTATTCCGTCATAAGTTCCTTCACTAACGATATAAATATTTCCCATCTTATCACTGACAACTTTTCGTGGATTGTAATTAGCCTTTTGACCAAAGACGATAGATTCTGGCCTTTTATATCTCCTAAGTAGTTCTCCATTTGAATCAAACATTACTACTTCACCAAGCCCATAATCTGCCACCAAAATTCTGTCTTTTTCATCGACAAAAACACCCGTAGGCATGTTTAATATACCTTTTCCAACGTAATTGATGTTATTACTGTTGTTAATATCCACAATTACAATCTGACCATTTCCACCTTCAGCTATATAAATCTTCTCGTTTCTTATGAATATATCTTCAGGAGACTTTAGATTCAAGTCTTTGAAAAGTATGTTTCCAACTAGGTAAGCATCTTGCGTTCTTACCCAAACGCCGTCTTCTGATATAGTGTAGGAATAAGCAGTAGCGTTCTCATTACTTATCTCTGCAAACGAAAGAGAAGAAATTGTTAATATTAAAATAAAAATCAATATTACAAAATGAATATAAGATTTTCGTGTAATCATATAATATCCTCCAAAACGTCAGGAAATTATTTAAGACCTGAATACATCATTGTGTCCATAACTCTTGACTGAAGAATTATGAAAAGAATAAGATTCGGTAAAAACATGATCAAAGAAGCCGCCGCAGCCATTCCTTGACCAGCAACAGTATTTCCTGTAGTTGAAACAAGCGTATTCATGTAAAATGCAAAAGTTTTTAAAGACTCATCGTTAATAAACATGGCAGACGATTCTATACTGTTCCAAGATGTTTGAAACGCAAGTATTGCAACCGTTGATAACGCTGGTTTTATAAGTGGAATGATTATCTTCATTAAAATATAGTAATCTGAAGCCCCGTCAATCTTTGCAGCCTCAATTAATGAATCAGGGATCTGATCTATAAACTGTTTAACTAAAAAAAGCCCAACAGGCATAGCCAACAAAGGAAGAATATGAGCAAAAAAATTGTCTATGAGCCCAAGTTTAACGATCACTAAAAATCTGGGAATACTAACAGCCACCGGAACAAACATAAGAGCAAGTGTGTTTATTGTAAACAAGGTATCCTTACCCTTGAAATTCTTTTTTGAAAGAACATACCCCGCAGACGCCGTTACCCAAAGGGTAAACAAAACAGTGAACAATGTCGAAACGACGCTATTAAAAAGATACCTTGAGACAGGCACATTAGACTCGGTGGTTGCAGTAAACAATCGTTTGAAATTATCCAAAGTAGGTCTTGTGGTAAAAAATCTTGGAGGATAAGCAAAAAGTTCGTCTATCGGTTTAAATGCATGAAATATTATAAATAGAATAGGTAAAACCATAAAAGCACTCACAGGTATCAAAATTGCATAAAACTTCAACTGACTTTTATGAAATTTATCAGGGTTTATACGTCTAGATTTCAAACTTGCCATTAACAATCACCTCAATCTTCAATCCTTTTCCCCAAACAAACTCCAAGAAAATCTAGAAGCTATCCAAACAATAACTAAAAGAACAACAGAAGCCGCAGCAGCATATCCCATCTCATACCTGATAAACCCATAATCTTCTATATGATTAACTATCAATTGAGCAGCGTATTGAGGAGTGGGATTTGACCCAGATAATGCAACACCCAAACCACTTGTTGTAAAAGTGTTAACAATTGCCATTACCGCGCCAAAAAGCATCTGAGGTTTCATAGAAGGAATAGTCACATAAATAATTTCCTGGAACCTATTACTTACACCATCAATATATGCAGCATCGTACAACTCTTCATTTACATTTAACACCCCAGCAAGCATAGCCAAAAATCCTACCCCCATACTACTCCAAAGAGCAACAATAATAACAATTGTCATCAAATACTCTGGAGACTGTAACCATTGAATCGGCTCTGTGATCATACCAATTTCTATCAAAAAACTATTTAAATATCCAAGCTGGTTACCAGAAAAAATGATGCTCCAAATCGTACTCATCATAACTCCTGATGTCATAGAAGGAAGATAAATGAGTATTGCAATAATTGTTCTTGGTATCTTTGGTATCTGTGCAAGCATCCACGCAAAGATAAACGAAAGAATATAACCACCAGGCCCAACAATTAGTGCATATTTTATAGTGTTTGGAAGAACCTTTTGCATAAACACAGTATCTTGCGTTAGTAATGAAATGTAGTTTTTTAAGCCAATAAATTTAGGTGGTTGTACTGCATTAAAGTAGGTAAAAGATAGTACAACTGCACTAATTACTGGTATTAGTATAAAAAGACAAAACAGTATTATATAAGGCGATAGTAAAACCCAATGAGAATTTCGATGAATAAACTTCTGTTTTACTTTCATTTACTCTTTTCCACCTCAGCCTTAATATTTTCAATTGAAGGAATCTGATAAGTTTTAACTACTTTCCCATCTTCGATATAGCCAAATTCCTCCATCTTTCGGATTATCTCCCTATTTATAGTAATCGCAGCCTTATCGACAGCTATTCTGATTCCCTCTCCGTTCATGACAACATCCGTCCATGCGTTACTTATCTCTCGCTCTAACATATATCCCGCAGGGTGTCTTGGGATTTCCTTTATCCAATTCCATTGCTCTAAAATAACCTTTTTATGATTATCAGGGAAAGATAACTCCTCAAATGCAGCCATGTTAGCTGTGTTCCACATATATTCTGGTCCATATCTCGTCTGCATTCTATATGCATACTCCACCTGGGTATCCTTTGAAAGCCACCACTTCAGAAACTCCCAAGCCTCTTCTTTTTTGGTGCTGTTAGAAAATAGCACATCTGCCCTGTCACTACCAACTTGGTATCTAAATATTTCACCATTCTCATCTTTAACCCCTGGAGATAAAGCTATGTCCCACTGACTTGCTATTTCAGGTGCAGCAGTCATAAGCATTACATAAGTTGTAAAGTTAGAAACACCCATAGGAATTCTGCCGTATCTAAACTCGTTATAAAAATTGGGAACACTTTGAGAGACACTATAAATAGTAAAAAGCTTGGTCATTATTTCAAAACCCTTAATTGAATTTTCTTCGTTTATAGCAGTTTTTAAACCATCATCAGTATACAACCTTCCTCCACTTTGATAGATAAAAGGAACAGTAGTGTAAAAAGGTTTTAAGCCTGTCCATCCAGCCATTGGCAAATAAAAGTTCATAGAATTTCTGTAAAGAGTTGACATCGCTATCTGTACTTCATCCCAAGTTTGAGGTACCTCCAAGTTCAAACTTTCTAATATATCCTTCCTATAAAACAGGACATAAAAATCCTGAGTTTCAGTAACTCCATAAACCTTTCCATCTACATAAAAGGGGATCAAAGTCTCCAAATTGTACTCTCTACTTATATACTCCCAAAAATCGTCAAACTCCGTTAAATCAAAGACCGCCCCTCTGATAGCTAGATCATACGGAATGTAGTTGCTTATTCCCAAAGCCAAATCAGGACTTATATTTGCAGCATTTGCTAGGATTAGTTTTTGTTCATTGGGCATAACAGAAAACCTCACACTTATACCTGTTTTTGAAGTAAAATCAGAGTCTGTCATTTGTTGAAGCATTTCAACGTATTGTATTGGCCTATTAACCCAAACCAAAAGTTCATCAGATTTCTTATCACTTACAGCCATATACTCTTTATTCTGTGGAAAGAAAGAAAAAACAAAGCGTTTTAACCCTTCCATAAACCTAGTTAAAAAAACTACTTCATCATCCGGTAAGACTGGTGAGTTTAATACATAAATTCTATCCAGATTTAACGGTTGAGTTGAGAGTACATCGATCGTTTCAGAAATCAAGTTAGACGCAGAAGAAAAACCTTCACTCAGTTTATTCAACCTAATCGGTATTTTATCGGGTTCTTTTGCAAGGTCTCTTATATTTTTGGCAGCAATCTTAAGATTAATTATTGAAGCAGGAGTCTGACCAAAAAATGCCTCAATCTCATTGTATATATCATCTAATTCATTTGCCCAACCTTCAAACCTTTCAACAATATCTGGTAAATATAGTTCTATATCCCATTTCCTGTTTTTATCAACAACTCCGCCTGTTAATTTTTTTATCTCTAATCCGGATTTATTAATTTCAAAGATTAAGTTTCTAAGTTCATTAATAACATCGTCTAAAGGTGTTCCATCAACCTCTAAAGAAATTGTATGCGTCCCTTTTTCTAACCATATCCCTAATGGTTCTCCACTATTTTTTTCTTCTAGAAATACATTCTTGTACCGTAACCCAGTGTACGGGAACATATAACTCATCAATTCAGAAAATATTATTTCACCGTCTATATAAACATTTCTAAACACAGAAATCCCGTCGTTAATCGACTGTGAGTATCTGAAAGCAAAGTAATAAATACCATCTTCAGGTACATCAAATTCCCACATAACCTTTTGTCCAACTTGATCCCAAGAGTTTCCGTCTATAATATTCAGCTTTCTTGACACTGTTTCATATGGATGCAAAGAAGGGTCTTGTTGGTTCCCAGGTCGTATAAACGAATCAGACTTAACTAAGTAATCTTCAGCTTCAATTGGCTCAATCTCTCCACTAACCTTACTATTTGGCATGTGCAAAATATAATCTTCATAAGTTTGAACCTTCTCGTACTTTAACAGTATTACACTGTTTAATATTACAGATTGAGATTCATTTCTTAGTTTAATATTCTGCCTACCTTTTTCAAATTCAAAAACATAAGGTGCAGCAGACAAGCTTCCATAATCTCTCACGTACTCACTATGAAATTGTTTTACCATAACTTGCCTTGGAACCACTTCGTTTCCATATCTATCTGTTGGATAGTCCTTTGTTTCATCGGTCCATAATGCAAGAAGAGGAACAGTTAGCTCGTTATTATCCCAAAACATGGACATCCTACTTGTTAAAACCTTGTCACTATCTATCATGTAATGTAATACTATTAAATATAAACCATCTTCAGGCACATCAAAAGATATCTCAACGACCCCATCAATAGGTAATACTAAACCTTCAGGAGTGTATTCAAATCCTAAGCCTGAAAGAATTTTAAAATCTTCAAACAAAATGGTTTGAACGATATTGTTTTCATCATAAGAAATCCATTTATCTACATATGAACTTGCAAATACGGAAACAAATGAAAAGACAAATAT
>NZ_DAOPSE010000038.1:0-10670 GCF_035349255.1 Defluviitoga sp.
GTTCCTAAAGCTAGAAAAACCATCAATAAACAGATTAATACTTTCTTACTTTTCACAATACCACCTCCCGAAAATTGGCGTACCAATAAAGAATCTAATTTTTGTAACTTTAAAAATTTAAAATTTGGTCTCGTAGTAATTTAAGTAACTAAGTTATTTTTTATTCAATCTTGATAATACTTGAAGTGGTCTCTTATTTCCTGATTAAATGAAAGATTCATAATTTCATCGAGGACATCTTTGATTTGTTGAGAAGATTTTGTCCTCGGATCCCTCACTAAAAATTCTTCAAGAATCATGAGGTCTCCAGTAATGTAAGCTTCCAGAGCCATTCTCATTCTCATTATTTTAGGACCCAAAAAATACTCAATTATTCTACTATTAAGATTGGGATTTAAAGTTTGAGGATGAAGGCCATTCTTATCTACAATGACAGGGACTTCAACAACTATATCTTCAGGTATTCCTTGAATTATGCCTTTATTTTCTACATTAAGTATCAATCTTGTTGACTTATCATTTATCAGAGCATTTATAAAAGGAATATGTTGTTCTCCACTTGTTTCACTTTTCTTAAATACTTCGGGCCAAACTTCCATAAGTTTTATATGAGGGTCTTTTTCTATAGCTTTAGATAATTCGATCATCCTCTTTCTGGAGTTTCTAAGTGTTTGATGAAACTTAGGTCTTTCCACTTCATTATCTATTCCTCCGAATTTTCCATACCATCTTTTCTTCGTTTCTAAATTATAATTATATTTCCAACTACCATTTCTAACAGTATCTCCAATAGGCATCATTCCATAAAATTTGTACAGGTCTATAGCAGCTGGTGATAGCTGTACATCCCAAGGACCTTGTGATTCCCAAAAATGGGACTTTTCTTCAATCCATTTGTCTAATAATTTATACCCATTTTGACCATTGTAATTAAACTTATTTAGCCATATGCCATGATTTACGCCTGCAACTTGCCATTCAACCAGGTTAATATTGAGGTTTAATCGTCTAAATATTTCGTTTACGCCAGATGAGCCATGACAAAAACCAACGATCTTGCTTTGAGTTAATTCCTTTACAATTTGGGTTATTTCAAAGACTGGGTTAGCTGTTTGCATTAGCCAAGCGCTGGGAGCCATTTCTTCCATTTTTTTTGCAATTTCTAGTGCAAGTTTAATATCTGGATAAGAACAAATTATGTAAGAATAAGTTGAAACCATATCAAATTCTTGTGAATCAATACCTCTATAGTAACCATGTTTTTCTCCAATTTCAGTAACTATTTCCCATCGTTGATAACCATCTTCCAAACCTTCTGGATATGGATAAGCGGTGTTTATAATAAAATCAGCAGCTTTTATGGCCTCGTCTAAGTTCGTTGTTTTTTCAATTTTGAGATTTGAATTCAATTCCAAACAATATTTGTTTGCTAAACTGTAGATTGCATTTAGACGTGTTTCGTTTATATCCATCAAACAAATGTCGCAATCATATAATTCTTCACTTTGCGCGATGTCCCCTATTAATTGAAGGGCAAATCTGACACTCCCTGCTCCTATAATTGAAATTTTCAAAATTTCACATCCCACATATTTTTATGATTGTATCTAATTAATAGTTCTTTCTTTTTTATTGATCAGCTATTGATTTTCGAAACTTATTTTACTTTGTGATTTTTATTTCTTAAGTGCTCTCCTTCCCCCTTTAAAAAAGGGGGAAGGAATTAATTATTGGTCAATAAAGAATTGCATAGGCATAGCATTTAACGGAGTAAAGAATACGGCATCTGAAACAAGTTCTCTAGGAACATTTTTAAAGTTATTTTTTACTATTGTGGGCGCTATATCTTCTCCAACTGTTCCAATCATCCATATGTTTTCCCTGTGAATCTTCGTAGCTTCTTTCATAAGTTCTTTGATTCCTTCATCATCGGTCGTCATTTGTATCGTCAGCCAAAGATCCACTAATTCAATGACTGGTTCTGGTGGTTCAATTGCGTCTTCTGGAATTTCGTCTCCTGTCATATAAGCTTTAATCCATGTTGCCCAACCTATGTACCATGAAGTAGAGTACTCTGTAGCTCCAGGGAATATAAAAAGTGGATCGGCTAATGGTTGAGCGGCTCTATCCATTTGCCAGACCTGTCCTTCAAAATCGTGAGCAGTCATTCTAGAATCATAAAGATCTCTGTTAATTGTATCTACCTCTATTTGAATACCAAGATCATTTTTCCAGTATTCTCGTATTATGGTCCAAATATCAGTGTGCGGTTGTCCAGCTACCTGTACGGAAAATTGCAAGGGTTTTCCATCGGGTCTAAGTCTATATTGTTTTTTTGAATCCCATTCGAGTCCCATTTCATCAAGAAGTTCATTAGCTCGTTTCGGATCGTATTCGGCATATGCCCTTTCCCATTCAGGATCATAATAAGCTGAACCGCTGACTAAAGAAGCTTGTCGAGGTTTGGCCAATCCAGAAAACATAATTTCGTTGATTTCTTCTCTGTTTATTCCTAACGATAATGCTTGTCTAAATCTTACATCGCTGAATATTTCTTGTAAAACAGGATCTTCATGGTCAAAAGTATTCAACATTAATTGGCTGGCAGAACCATTGGCAGCTCTCCAATTGTAAATTTGGTAACCACCTTTATCTGCGTTCATTGCCAGTAATGTGTAGTTACCTGCTCCCGCTCCCAAGGTTCCAATATGCCTGAATTGCATATCGATTTCTCCAGCGATCGCTTTTAACATAATTATTTCGTCGTCCATTACGTATTCATGACGTATAGTGTCAATATACGGTAATTGATTGCCTTCTATATCTACGGCAAAGTAATATGGATTTCGTTCAAGAATATAATAAGAGCCTGTTGGATCGGTAACAGGAATCCATGTGAATAAGCTAGGTCGTTCCAGATTTCTTACAGGATCATCTTTATCGTTAAAGACATCAACCCAAGTGAAATACATCTTTTCTTTTTCTTTATCTATGATTTTTTGAATTTCTTCCATAGGAGTGTAAGAAGGATGGAATTGTTTTAAATAATGTTTTGGAGCTCCACAAAAACCTTGACTGTAAGCAACCTGAAGCAAAAACAATCCATATGGTTCAGCAAATTCAAATTTAACCGTGTAATCATCTATCTTTTCTATCTTTGCCCTTTTACCTCCTACAATATACCACGCTGGTTTAGAAGCAGTCAATTCCTCATTTCCAACAATATCGTTAGCCCAAAAAATTATGTCGTCAGCTGTGTAAGGATGTCCATCAGACCATTTTGTTCCTTCCCTTAGATGGAAAATATATATTTTACCGTCATCTAATATATCCCAACTTTTAGCAAGACCCGGTAAAAACTTTCCACCTTCAGAATCCCAATATACCAAATGGGGTTCATTTATCTTATAAATACCCCATTGATCTGAAGGACCTTTCCAAACCCTTCTCCATGTACCACCAAATTTTCCTACTTCATCTTCAGGAACTATTACTAGAGGTTCTTTTGGTAGTCTTTCCTCAACTGGAGGGAGCTCTCCCTTTTTCACTTTCTCAGCAAGCACCGGTGATTCTTTGAATTGAGTGATTTTGTTGCCTGTGTCTTTGTAATATTCTTCTGGCGTTGCATATGCATCCCATCCAAACAGCGTTCCTAAAGCTAGAAAAACCATCAATAAACAGATTACTACTTTCTTACTTTTCATAATACCACCTCCTGTGAAATTGTATCCATTATTAAGAAATTTCTTAATATATGAGTCAACTTAGGAATCTTAATGTTTTAAGAGCTTGACTTAATTTCAATTCCTTTAAGTGTTAATTCAGACGAGCGATGACACGCAACGAAATGCTCATTTTTATCGTGGTCGTAAGGTTTTAATTCTGGATATTTTTCTTTGCATACATCTATAGCATAAGGACACCTTAGGTGAAAATGGCACCCTATTGGAGGGTTAGCGGGATCAGGAACCTCACCTTCTAAAGGTTTTAATTGATCCGCTCTTATACTAGGATCAGGTTTAGGTACTGCTTCTAATAATTTTTCTGTATATGGATGCTTAGGACTTTGGAAAAGAGCTTCTGTGTCAGCTATTTCTACAATTTTTCCTAAGTACATAACAGCTACCCTGTCGCTTATGTGTTGTACAACACTTAGGTCGTGAGAAATAAATAGATAAGTGAGGTTTAATTGTTCTTGAAGGTCCATTAAAAGATTTAAAATTTGAGATCTAATGGAAACATCCAAAGCAGCAACTGGTTCATCGCAAACCACAAGTTTTGGCCTCAAGGCTAATGCTCTGGCAATGACTATCCTTTGTCTTTGGCCTCCACTAAAAGCATGAGGATATCTAATCAAATATTCCCTTCTTAAACCTACCATATCCATTAGTTCCTCAACTTTTGAGTCAAGTTCCTTACCTTTTGCTATTTTATTAACATACAAAGGTTCTCCAATTATGTCTCTAACTTTCATCCGAGGATTTAAAGATGTAAAAGGATTTTGAAAAATCATTTGAGCATTTTTTCTAAGGTCTTTTAACTGATTTTTAGGTAGTTTAGCTATGTTTACAACTTCATTGTCAAGACGCATGAAAATATCGCCCGCATCAGGATCTAAAGCTCTCAAAATATTTTTTGCAACAGTTGTTTTGCCACATCCTGATTCCCCAACTAATCCCAAAGTTTCACCTTGATTTATGTAAAAACTTACTCCATCAACAGCTTTTACATACCCAGTTATCTTTCCAAAAACTCCTCTTTTAATTGGAAAATATTTTTTTAAATTGTTAACCTCTAAAAATTTTTTATCCTGCATCATCGGTACCTCCATAAAGGAAACATTTTACTTTATGATTTTCGCTTACTTCAAGTGTTTTAGGTTCTTCTACGTTACATATTCCTTCCATAAAACTTGAACACCTATTATGGAACCTACAACCTTTGGGTAAATTATATGGATCTGGAACAACTCCTGAAATCGTTTCTAATCTAGTTTTTCTTACACCGTATTTTGGGATAGAATCTAGAAGGGCTTTCGTATATGGATGCAAAGGATTTTTAAATATTTCAAATACATCTGCTTCTTCTACAATATGCCCAAGATACATCACAGCAATTTTATCTGCCATCTGAGATATAACCGCTAAATCATGGGTAATAAAAATGATAGAACTCTGGAATTCTTTTTGAAGTTCTTTTATTAAATATAGAATTTGAGCTTGTATAGTTACATCTAAAGCGGTTGTAGGTTCATCAGCTATTAGTATCTTTGGATTACAAGAAAGAGCCATAGCTATCATACATCGTTGAAGCATTCCTCCAGAAAGTTCAAAAGGATAAGCTTCTATTATTTTTTTAGGATCTGGTATTTTAACTTTTTCTAACATTTCTAAAGCTCTTTCTTTTGCTAACTTTTCAGAAATATTTTTATGTAAAATAATAGCCTCTATCATATGATCCCCTATAGTATAGACTGGTGAAAAGGAAGCAGCAGGTTCTTGAAAAATCATCGAAATATCGTTACCCCTTATTTGTCTTATTTCTTCGCCTTTTGGATTTAACTTTAAAAGGTCTATTTCTTTTTCATCGTTGTTAAAAATAACTTTTCCGCTACATTTTGCATTTTTGGGCAGAATTTGAAGAATGGAAAGTGCAGTTACACTTTTACCACATCCAGATTCTCCAATGAGACCTAAAATTTCATTACTTTTTAGACTTAAATTTATTTTATCTAATACTTTTATTGATCCTTCCGTTAACTCAAATGATGTTTCAAGATCTATCACTTCTAGCAAATTTTCCATATTATTCCTCCTAAAACAGATTTAGATCTTGTATGGATCTGCCGCATCCCTTAATCCATCTCCAACAAAATTAAAAGAAAGGACGGTAATTATTACGAATATTGCAGGTAGCATTAGCCACGGTTGTAAAGCAACGGTTCGAACATTTTGAGCCTCCTGTAACAATACTCCCCAACTTATTGCAGGAGATTGTAAGCCTAGTCCTAGAAAACTCAAACCAGTTTCACCTAAAATCATTCCAGGAATAGAAAGGGTTATTGAAACTATCATATGACTAGTAAGAGAAGGTAACATATGTCTAAAAATAACTCGAGATTGACGAGCACCAGCTAATTGAGCGGCCACTACAAAATCTTCGTTTTTTAGAATAATAAATTTACTCCTGATGACCCTTGCTAAATCTGTCCATCCTACTAATGAAAGTATCACGGTTATTGCAAAATATCGTTGAAGTTGAGTCATATGTCTTGGAAGAGCTGCAGCGAGTGCCATCCATAAAGGGATTGTAGGTATACTCTTGATAATTTCAATAATCCTTTGAATTATGAAATCTACTGTGCCGCCATAATATCCTGAGATTCCTCCAAGTACAGTTCCTATCAATAAACTTATGAAAACTCCCACAAGACCTATTGTAGTTGAAATCCTTGTTCCATAAATTATTCTAGATAAGACATCTCTGCCCATTCTATCTGTTCCAAAAGGGAAAAAAACTCCCGTTTCTACGCCTACAAAGTGAATATTTGACTCCCATATTCCCCATAATTTATAGGGATCACCTTCTATAAAAAATTTTAATGGATAGACCTTTGATTCATCAGGAGAGTATATTCTTTGAAGTGTTTTAGGATCTCTACTTGTTTTATAACCATAAACATAGGGTTTAACAAGTTTTCCATCTCTTATGATTCTAATTCTCTGGGGGGGAGCATAAACATATGAAGCATTCAACTTGTTAGGATTATATGGAGCAAAAAATTCACAAAAAATACCTAAAGTATACAATATTATTAAAATTATCAGCCCTACAATTGCTAACTTGTTTTTTTTGAAACGCCACCATATGAGTTTTGCTTCTGAAGCGTAGTAAATTTTTTCCGCTTTTTTGTCTACAGTTTTATCTAAAGAATTATTTTGCATATACAAATTCACCTCGTCATTCAAGTCTTGCTCGTGGATCAGCCCAGGCAAGTAAGATGTCTGAAACAACCGTTCCAATAACAGTGAAAAAACTTAAAATCAAAACTAAACTTCCTGCTAAATACATATCCTGAGCTTTTAAAGAATCTAAGAGAAGAGTTCCGACAGTAGGAAGATTTAGCACTATTCCAGTAACAACAACGCCGGATATTATTCCCGGAATAGTCCAACCTGCTGTACTCAAAAAAGGTATCATAGCAACTCTTAAAGGATATTTCCAGTAAACCTTATTTTCTGGAACACCTCTTGCTATTGCTGCTGTTACGTAAGGTTTATCTATTTCATCAAGGAGATTTCCCCTTAATACTCTAATGAGACCTGCCATACTATCGGTTCCGGCAACTATGATTGGAATCCACAAATGTTGAAGAAGATTTAAAAATTTTCCCCAACTCCAAGGAGCTAAAGCATATTCGGGAGAGAATAATCCTCCTAAGCTTACTCCAAAAGCGGAAAAAGCAAGCCACATCAATACTAAAGCTAGAAGAAAGTTAGGTATTGAAACTCCAAGATATCCAACAACAGTAAAGGCGTAGTCTCCAAAAGAATATTGATGGCTTCCAGAATAAACTCCTAATAAAAAGCCTAGAGACCAAGCGAAAGCTGTTGAAAGAGTAGATATAAGTACGGTCCACCATAATCTTGCTCCTAATAGGTCACTAACGGGTTTTTGATAGAGCATAGAGTACCCTAAGTCACCTCTTAGTATGTTTCCAAACCACATAAAGAATCTAATCACCACAGGTTTGTCTAAACCATACCTAGCTCTTAGAAGTTCTAAAGTTGCCTGATCAATGGCTTCTCCGCTTTGCCTTAAAGACATTTCATATGAAGTTATAAAATCTCCAGGGGGTAATTCAATGATTATAAAAGATATAAGACAGATGACGAACAACAAAGGTATAGCGAAAAGTAGCCTTTTCACAATATATTTCAGCAAAAACAGCACCTCCAAGTTAATAAATTTCATAATATGAAAACTATTTTCTAAATAAAAATAAAAAATTAAAACATAATTTAAACTCTCTAACAATAAATATACCAATTTTAACTTTAGTAATCAATCTTTAGTTTTTTTAATCAACTAAGATTAAAAGTAATTACAGCAAAATATTTTTGATTATCTAGGTTTTTCTTAAGTTTTAGGAATAATACAAATTTAAATAAAATTGTTTATTTAGTGTTCTTAATAAACCAATATGCTTTTAAAAACTAAATAAACACTTAAAAAAGTATAAAATTTACTTGAATTTTGTCTGGAGAAAATTCAATCAGGGACATGAAACAAGTTGACAATGTTTATTTTTTCCTTCAATAGCCCTAAGAAAGATGGTATGAATTTGAAATTTTGGAAAATGGTTATAAGAATTAACCTTAGAATTGTTGTTTCAGATATTTGTTTAAACTTAAAAGCTTGGATACTCAAATGAAGGAATTTTTTAGAAATTTTAGTACTAAATTTCAATTTTTAGATTATTAACTAAAAATTCAAAACAATTAACAGACTTTGATATAATTCTCACCTTTCTTTAAACTTGCGATAGGTCCTAGGGTACTTTTTTCAGTTTTTTGTTTGTCAAAAAAGTCTGTATCTAAGATTAAATCTTTACCGTCTGGGCGATCAAATTCAGCGTCAACGATACGAACTCTCTCTAATGTGATTGTTGAATGTATTTCTCCAAGGGTATTTTCAAAATCATTTGGTAAATTGCAAGAAAGGTAAACCTCTCCTCCATTGTCGATAATCGAGAGTTTAGGGTCGAAATCTTTTTCAACTATTTTATAGTTCTCCCTTTCAAAAGGTTCTGCTCCATTAAAATAAGCGTTTTTTTTGATATAAACTGGTTGCTCAACTAACTCGAACGTCTCCAAATCCCCGTGTCTTTCATGGACCTTTTCAATATATTCATCCAAAGAAGTTGTATAGTTATTATAATGTGATGTGCCTACATTTTCAAGCCCGTCTTGTCCAATAAAAATGTTGTTGTAGAATCGATCATCCCCACCATAAACAAATGCATAACCCGCTATTTTTGTACTGTGTGGGAGGTGATAGGGAGTAGCACGATTTAGCACTTTTCGATGTTGCATCTTACCACAAATTAAATTATTAATATAAGCACCACCCTGTGCCATATTGTCTATTGAGTACTCGGAAGCTAAAATGTTATGATCAATAACATATGGACCGTGACTTACTTCAACGAATAAATCACGATTATTCTGATAGAGTAAGTTTTTGCTAACTCTTGTACCTTGTGCTTGCCAATCTAACCATATTCCTAAAGAACAGTCATGAATTCTATTATGGTGGATTTGAACATCGATCGCTGCATGCAATTTAATACCGGCAATTTCATGACCGTAAAATTCGCGTTTTATGCCGATGTTATATATATGATTATTGTGTATTTCACTAAAAACACATCCTAAATGACCTACAATTGCATTTTGGCCACAGTTAAAAATTACATTATTTCGAATTACATGAGAGCCAATACTTTCTTTGTTCCATCCTTTATGTTCGGCGCTGAAAACAGATTCCAATTGGTATTGATATCCGGGTTTATCTTTTCGAATAGAGCGATAAAGGTGTCCTGTAGAAGCTTCTTTTCCTATACTTATGGCACTACATTTAGCATCATGAATAATATTTTCTTCAATAATCCAACCTTTGCTCCAATTTGCACCGATCAACCCCGGTTGATCAGCTGTTGGTGGCGCCCATGGAGTTGCTGCATGTGCCATTTCAAAACCTTTTACTGTGATGTAATCAATACCAGTATCATTAGGATAAAAACAAGATCTGCGAACATTGATTTCCACTAATTCTTTATTTGGATTAGCCCCATGAAAATTTGCATAAATATAGGTGTTATCGTTATCCACTTCTGCAAACCAAACATATTTTGTCTGTTCTAGATTTGGAACAGGAACCTTTTTTTGTGTCCAATGGTCCAAAACTTCTGTTTTAACGGGTGGATCTAGTAGATCTTCATAACTGCCTACCTCATAAAATGACATACCATTTAAATAAACATCGCCTAAATGCTTAGTTTGTTCTATTGTAACTAGCCAATCCCCAAATATTCTTTCTTCATATGGATTAAAGTCACCAAAAAAGGAGTTAGGTAATTCACATTTCCAAATATTTCCTTCAGCATGTTGCCAATTTTGAATGCGTTCAGATCCTTTGATTACTACTTTTTCTCCTTTAGCTGCTTGATATGTGATCCTTCTTTTATTGCTTAATCCTTTATTCTTAGGTTTCACCCATTCACGATACACTCCTTCATGAACGATTACGGTATCTCCAGGCATTGCGATAGAAGCTGCTTTATTTATTGTAAGAAATGGATCCTGCAGGCAACCTTTTCCTTGATCTGAACCATTTTTTGCTACATGATATTCCATTGTTTTATATCTCCTTTGTATAATTATTATTTGAGTCATATAAATTTCAAAGTTACAAAAGTTATTGTTATGAAAAATAAGATAAATACTCACCAACACAAAAAACTTTGCTCTAACAACATGTAAGTTGATCCATTTGATTCTTAGATAGTTGACTGGAGACCAACTTCATTTTCGTAGTAAAGTCTTATTAATTTACTCATACAACCAACAACGAACCATTCTATTTTCGACAGATATTTCTTCTGGCAT
>NZ_DAOPSE010000039.1:0-10364 GCF_035349255.1 Defluviitoga sp.
ATTGAAGTAGCTGAACATATTAAAAGACATGTTAAAGAATTAAAGATCCCTGAAAGAGGCAAATAATATGTATGAAGAACTTAAAAATAAGATTTTAAATAATATTCACAAGATAGACTTTCAAAATTGTATAAAGATTTCTTTAGAGGATTTTGGAGCTAGAGGCGATGGAAGTTATGATAATACTAATATTTTTAAGAATGCAATAGATTATTGTTATCAATTAGGTGGAGGTGTTATTGAGGTACCCGAAGGGGTTTTCCTTACCGGTCCTATACATTTAAAAAATAACATTAATTTATTTCTGAATAAAAATTCTACGATAAAATTTATTGATGATCCCAAAAAATATTTACCATCGGTTTTTACTCGATGGGAGGGTGTAGAATGTTATAATTACTCTCCTTTTATTTATTCTTACCAAGCAAAGAATATTGCTATTACTGGTGAAGGTACTTTAGATGGTAATTGCAATAACACAAATTGGTGGTATTGGTGCGGAAAAGAGGAATATGGATGGAATTCAGGGCTCCCCAATCAAAATGAAGATAGACGGAGACTTTTCCATATGGCAGAAGAAGGGCTTCCAGTTGAAGAAAGAGTTTTTGGTTCTGGTTCTTATTTAAGGCCAAGCTTTATTCAATTGTATAAAAGTGAAAACATTCTTGTGGAAGGAATAAAGATTATAAACTCTCCTATGTGGTGTGTACATCCAGTGTTGTCAAAAAATATTGTTATAAAAGGGGTTACAATCGAAAGTTTGGGACCAAATAATGATGGAATAGATATTGAATCGTGTGAAAATGTTTTAATTGAAGACTCATTTTTAAACAACGGAGATGATTGTATAGTAATTAAGTCTGGAAGGAATGCTGATGGTCGCCGTATAGGTGTTCCTACAAAAAATGTTTTAGTTAGGAATTGTGAGATGAAAGATGGACACGGAGGACTTGTTATTGGCAGTGAAATAAGTGGAGGAGCAAAAGATATAATAATTGAAAATAGTATAATGGATAGCCCGAATTTAGACGAAGCAATTAGATTTAAAACAAATAGTTTAAGAGGGGGAAATATAGAAAATATTTACGCAATAAATATTAAAATTAATCAAGTGAAAAATTCTGTTCTAAAAATAGATTACTACTATGAAGAGGCAGATGTAGGAGAATATGATCCTACAATAAAAAATGTATATTTAGAAAACATAGTCTCAATGAAAAGTACTTACGGAATGTTGATAAAGGCGTATAAAAGGGCACCGGTTGAACAACTTCAAATAATAAACTGTGATTTTAGGGATATTAGTTTAGGACATCATATAGAATACGTCAGAGAAATAAATTTTGTAAATCTCATAATTGAAAAACAAAAATTAGATATGAAAGTAAAAAATATTGAATTATTCAACTTTTATTAATGAAGTACGTTCCTTATTTGATCTCTGTTTTTTTTTCAACTTAAAATATTTATTTACCATTTATAAGATTTTTAAGAAAAAATGAAGATATTTACCCCTATTTTTTATTAAATCCCCCTAGTTACCAATAACCAAACTTGAAAAAAAGATAACCGGCAGGTATAATTTTTATGAACAAAAAATAAGAAAGTTATTTTCGTATTATGAAATTATTTTTTTATCTTTTAAAAATTCATACTTCGAACGAATTAATTATGGAGGTGGGACAATATGGGTAAAAAGTACAAACTGCTAGCCTTTTTTTTGTGCATGTTCTTAGGCATTATAACAGCTTTTGGAGGAAATGTATATCCACCAACTTATCTATGTGTACCTTCGTTGGGTGTAGATGAAAGCAGTATACTGTTGCTATGGAGTAAGCCGGAGATTAGTGAAGATATTGTGGATTACAACATATATGTCAATGGAAAATTTGTGGGTAGTGCTAAAGAAAGCTTCAAGATGAATTCTTCTTATACTTATGCTTATATTAAAGCTTTTTATGAAAATAACACAGATGATTTTCATCCGGTTATAGATGTTCATCACATGAAGATAACAAATCTAACTCCTAATACAACATATAAAATTTTTGTGAGGTCTGTATCTAGCAATGGAAAAGAATCAGAAAATAGTCCTGAAATCGAAATTAAAACAAATCCTTCTCCTGTTATATTAAATGTACTTGATTACGGTGCAGTTGATACAGGAAGAATTACTGATTATACATTTGGAGATAACAATGAAAAAATTATAAAAAATACTAAGGCAATTCAGCAGGCCATAGATGACTGCCCTAAAGGTGGAAAAGTAGTCATTCCCGCTGGCACATATACCACAGGTGCAATATGGTTAAAAAGTGATATTACATTAGAAGTTCAAGAAGGAGCAACCTTGATAGGTTCGCCGAATGCTGATCATTATCCTTTTAATCATCTCTTATATGATTATTCTACTGATACAAGGAGATGGGCTCTTATAAATGCATATTCTAAAGATGGAAAAGAGCTTAAAAATATAAGAATAGTTGGAAAAGGAACAATAGATGGAAATGGATGGAAATATTGTACTGCTGATGGAAAGATAATATCAGAAAAGATGGTACCTCAAATTAAAAATGAACTTGATCCTAAAGAAGAAATTTATAATTTACCAAGGTACATAGCTGGTAATAACGTTAAAGTAACCGATGGGGACTCAGCAAATAAAGAGCCCTTTGGGATTTTAGCGGCAGATGCAGTAAATAAATCGAAAAACTTAGGTTACTCTGTTTCTGAAGCATATTCAACAAGGCCTAGTTTGATGATATTTAAGGGAGTAGATGGTTTATATATAGAAGGTGTCACCTTACGAAATCCAGCATATCATGGGATTGTTTTCCTTGAAAGCGATAATATAACAGTTTATTCTACTATTCACCAAACTTATGATACAAATAATGGGGATGGAGTTGAATTTGGTAATTCTAAAAAAGCCCTTGTTGTTGCAAACTTCTTTGATACAGGAGACGATGCTGTTAATTTTGCTTCTGGAATGGGACAACCTGCTTTAGATAACAATCAAAGATCTTCCTCGGATGTTTGGGTAGTGAATAATTTTATAAGAGAAGCACACGGTGGTGCAATTGCAGCAGGTAGTCATACAGGGGGATTTATAGAAAATATTTTAATAGAAGATAACGTTTTAAACTTGACTGATATGCCTTTTAGATTTAAGAGTAACTTGAGTAATGGTGGAGGAGTTAGAAATATTTATATAAGGGACAATGTTGTTGCAAACCCTGGCACAGGCTCTGGAGGACAAGTTATAACTCTGTCAACAGCATATAGTGATCCTAACCAAGTTATAAATTTTGAACCAGGAAAGAGTCCTGCAGAATTTTCGAATATAAATATTGAAAATTTAACAGTATCGAATACAGGAAACGCTGTGCCTTTAGAAGTTATAGCCGACTTAGACAAAGTGTGGCATACACATAATAATGTACATTTGAAAAACGTAGTGTTTAAAGATGCAAACAAACCTATTAGTTTAAAAGGCTTAGAAGAAAGCTCTTTTACGGATGTAGTCATTACGGGTATAGATGCTGAAAAGGCATGGTCAATCTCTAATTGTAACGGATTAGTTTTTCTCGGTAAGACTGTTCAATCTAATATTACCAAAAACGCACAGAATCCTCCTACATGGGCTAACACTTCTTTAAAGGGTCGTTCAAATTCAAAAGGAACGGAAATCGAGTTATCGTGGAATCCTGCTAAAGATGATGTTAATATTGAAAAGTACAAAATAATAGGATATCTCAATAGTCAAGAGATAATTGAGGTTTCAACTAAAGACACGAAAATAACGATTTCAAATGTAATGCCAGGCTTGGTATACGAATTTCAAGTAGTAGCAGAAGATGCAGTAGGTAATAGAGTTTACTCAAGCAAAATTAAGGTACCAACAAATGGAAAAAGGGATTTTTCACCAATTCTTTTGCCTAAAGAAGGATTAGAAGTCATGGTTGTTGAAAATAGTATTGGATACACATGGGCAACAGTTGAATTTAATGCCTCTCCTGATGTTAATGTTCGAAAATATGAATGTTTAGTTGATGGAATAAAGAAGGTAGAAGTTCTAAATCCTGCTAAGGAAGGAAAGATACGGATAACTGCAACAGGATTAAGAGCAGGAGAAGACAATAAGGTTGAAATAGTGGCGCTAAATGATAATGGAACAAGATTGACTTATAGGCCCATTACTATCCGTACATGGGACAATTATGATACTGACGCACCATCTTGGACAAGTAAAGAGTTAACATTAGAAAAAATAGATGATAAAACATTGAAGGTTAGTTGGCCAGTTGCCATAGATAGTAATGAAATATTAGGTTATAGAGTGTATGTTAATGGAAAGCCGATAAAGCAGAGCATGGACGAATTTTTGCCCACTAACGACAAGTACACAACAAATAATACATATTTAGTGATTACAGGTTTAGACTTATTAAATGAAAATTACGAAATAAAAGTCGAGGCTGGAGACGTATGGTGGAAATCTAAGATTGGCAAAGCTCCGCACAATTGGACACTAAGTGGTCCTATAGGGATCTGGAGTAAGTAGTATTATTTTGAATTTAAGGTTCGGGATTTCATACCCCGAACTATTTGAAAAATGACTTTAGAATCTCTAATCTTTTATAATAAAATTATGGATAAAAGGAGGTTCTTATGAAAATATCAAGAAAAGTTGGATTACTAATTATTACTCTATCTTTTTTACTTGTTTCGGTTGGTTTTGGTACTAATCTTGAGATTGATTCTTATCTTCTTGGTTTAGGCAAGCAAGTTCTTTCAGATAATGATGGTTGGGCATCATCTGGAATAGGAACAACTGGAGGCTCTAATGCTGCAGATGAAAGTATTTATATTGTAAGAACAAAAGATGAATTATTAAAAGCTCTTGGTGAAGGTATGACAAATGATATTCCCAAAATAATATTTATAGAAGGAACTATTAAGATAAATGAACCTTACGAAAAATACAAAGATCCTGAATTTGATTTTGAAAAATATCTTGAAGAATATTCACCTGAAAATTGGGGTAAAAAAGAAGTTACTGGTCCTTTAGAAGAAGCTCGTCAGCGATCTCAACAAAATCAGGCCAAAGATATAGTAATTTACGTGGGTTCAAATACCACTTTGATAGGAGTTGGTAGAGATGCAAAAATATGTGGTGCAGCCTTACAAGTTAAAGGTGTTGAAAATGTAATCATAAGAAATATTACCTTTGAAAGTCCTGTTGATTATTTTCCAGCATGGGATCCAACAGATGGAGAATTCGGTGAATGGAATTCAGAATATGATTGTTTAACTATAGAAAACTCTAAAAATGTCTGGGTTGATCATTGTACCTTTAGTGATGGAGATTATTTGGATAGTGAGGCACCTGTATATTATGGAAGATTATTCCAACAACATGATGGATTATTAGATATTAAAAATGGAGCAGATTTAATAACAATATCTTACAATGTTTTTTATAATCACGATAAAACTATGCTTATAGGGTCTAGTGATAGTCGCATACAAGATAGAGGACATTTAAGAGTTACGCTACATCATAATCTTTTTGAAAATGTTACTCAAAGATTACCAAGAGTAAGATTTGGTCAGGTACATGTTTATAACAATTATTATAAGATAAATTCAAATTCTTCTTATTATTTTGATTATGCTTGGGGTGTTGGAGTAGAATCTCAAATATATGCTCAAAATAATTATTTTGATTTGCCTTGGAATATTAGCGTTGCAAATATCATAAGAAGATGGAAAGGTAGTAATATTTACGAAGAAGGAAATGTGGTTTCTTATCCCGCCAGTGAACCTTTTCATGTTAATATTCTAAAAGCGCATAACGAGGTAAATGTAAATGATAAATTGATTTCTTCGGTTGAATGGGAGCCAACTATGTTTAAGAGGATAGATCCGGCAATTTTAGTACCAGCAATAGTTCTTACTCAAGCGGGGGCTGGCAAAATTTAATAAAAGATTTTAGGAGGAAAAATAATGAAGAAGGTTTTTTTTGCGGTTGTAGGAGCGAGGAACTTCGCAGCAGATCATATAAAATTTATAAAAGAGTTAGAAAAGGAAGATGAAGTAAAACTTGCAGCAGTAGTAGTAGAAGACAAACGTAAAAACTTTGATATTGTAAAAGGATTAAAATGCGAAGGAATAGAGGTTTTCGAGTCTTTTGAAGAACTTCTAGAAAAAGGTAGAAAGTTTGTAGATATAATTACTTTACCAACAGCTATACATACACATTCAGAAATGGCTATAAAGGCTATGGAAAGTGGCTATGACGTTCTGTTGGAAAAGCCCCCAGCTCCTACAGTTCAAGAATTAGACAATATAATCAAAGTTGAAAAACAAACAGGAAAGTTCTGCTCTATAGGTTTTCATATGATACATGCAAGGAGTATCAGAAGGCTAAAAGAAATTATTTTAGAAGGCAAATTAGGAGAAATAAGACAAATAAGTTGTATGGCTTTATGGCCTAGATATAAATCTTACTATCTTAGAAATGACTGGGCTGGGAAAATAATTTACAACGGACACATTGTTTTAGATGGGCCCATGCACAATGCGCTAGCTCATTATTTAAATAATATGATTTATTTATTAGGTCCTTCTATGAACGAATCAATAGATTTAGATAGTTTAAGAGCTGAATTTTATAGGGCGCATACCTACATAGAAGCAGAGGATACGTCGTGTTTAGAAGCAAAAACTGTTAATGGAACGAAAATTTACTTTTATGTAACTCATGCTAGTGAAAAAAAATTAGATCCCTATATGGAAATTGAAGGTACTAAAGGAAGGGCGATTTGGGATTTTTCAGAAAACACTAAGATAATGTTAGATAACGGTGAAACAATTGAATTTGGAAACGAGGGAGTAAATCCTCATTTGGAAGTATTTAGAGTAACCGCAAGAAAGTATTTGGGCATTATAGATGAGCTATACTCTACACCAACAAATTCTAGGCCTTTTGTTGTGGCAATAAATGGTGCATATGATTCAGCAGGAAAGATAGTACCGATACCTGAGAAATATGTCCGAGAATACGAAACAGAAGAAAAAGAATATAAGACAGTATTGAAGGGAATAGATGAAATAATATATGAGGCATTTGAGAAAAAGCTTCTTTATTCAGACCTTGCTGTGGAATGGGCTGTACCTACTAAAGAAGTAAATGTAAGAAATTACAAATTTTTCAATCCATTTATCAAAAAATAAAAGGTAAAGAAGGAGAAATTAACATTATGAAATTATGTATTGTGGGTTCTAGTGGCCATTATCATTATGTATTGAATCCTTTAAGGTTTAATCGAAATTTAAATATCGATATAGTTGGAATATCAGCTGGATCACAAGGGGAGCAAATAGATAAAGTATATAAAGAAGTTGTTGACTTAGGCTACAAACCCGAAGTTTTTTATGATTATAGGAAGATGTTTGACAAACTTCATCCTGATATTGCCGTTATCAACTGTTTTTTTGGAGATTTAGCAAGCGTCTCTATTGAAGCGTTGAAAAGAGGAATAAACATATTTACAGAAAAACCGGTAGCAACAACATTGGAAGATCTAGAAAAACTCGAGAGCATATACCATAATCTCAATAATAAACCGTTGTTTGTAGCCATGTTCGGTATAAGGTATAAACCATGGTTTTTAACCGCTTATAAGTATGTTAAAAACGGTTCTATAGGTGAGATAAGACTTTTAAATGCTCAAAAATCATATAAACTTGGAGAAAGAGACGATTTTTATAAAACAAGGAAAAGTTATGGCGGAACTATCCCTTGGGTAGGAAGCCACGGAGTTGATTGGATAAGGTGGTTCAGCAATCAAAAGTTTTTATCCGTTTATGCAACACATTCAAAAAAACACAATAATAATCATGGTGATTTAGAAGTTAGTGCACTATGTCATTTTACTCTTTCAAATGAAGTTTTTGCATCTTTGACAATAGACTACTTAAGACCTAATAATGCCCCAACACACGATGATGATAGATTAAGAGTGGTAGGAACAAAAGGAATAATAGAGGTAATTAATAATAAGGTTTTGTTAATTGATGATGATATCACAGGGGTTAGAGAAGTACCCTTAGAACAAGAAGGAAGTATATTTTTGGACTTCTTAAAAGAGTTAGAAGGTAAAGGTAAATGTTTAATAAGACCAGAAGATTCATTTGAAGTTACAAGGATTTGCTTAAAAGCACTTCAATCGGCTGATGAACAAAGAGTTTTTTATCTTTAATATAAAAAATAGAATTATAAGCTTAATTTTTTTCTGAGGTGGTTTTTTTGAGAGATAGTTATTTTTTTAATTTTCCATCTTTAGAAGAACTAGAGAATGTGGTTAAAGAGTTAAAGTTAGATATTCCTTTTTCAACAAATATTGATTTATTAAAAGAAAAAATTGAAATAAATGGAAAATCACTTAATAATAGAATGGCAATACATCCCATGGAGGGATGTGATGCAACGTTAAACGGTTCTCCTAGTGAACTTACTGAAAGAAGATACATGAGATATACAAAAGGATTAGCGGGTTTAATTTGGTTTGAAGCTACAGCTGTAAGTGAATCAGCCAGAGCAAATAACCAGCAATTGTTTTTAAATACTTATACTTTTGATGATTTTGCAAAGTTAGTAAATATGATGAAAGAAAAAGCTCTAAAGGACAATAAGCACGCACCATACTTAGTACTTCAATTGGCCCATTCGGGGCGTTTTGGAGAAAATAAAGTTATTGCTGTACATGATGAGAAGCTTGACAAAATATCAAAAATAAACTTTTCATATCCCGTTATTACTGATAAAGAACTAGAAGAGCTTAAACAATCATACGTTAATACTGCAAAATTAGCAAAAAATGCAGGTTTTGATGCTGTAGATGTGAAAAGTTGTCATCGTTATTTATTATCAGAATTACTGGGTGCAAGAATAAGAGAAGGTGAGTATGGAGGGGATTACGAAAATAGGACAAAATTTCTCAAAGATGTTGTAAATAGAATAAAAGATGAGGTTGGAATCGAAGTAGCCGTTAGATTAAATATATCAGATTTTTTGCATTATCCTATTGGTTGGGGTATAAATGAACAGGGAGAGCTGGATCTAGCTGAACCTTTAAAATTAATTGGAGAGCTAAAAGAGAGAGGAGTAAATCTTATCAATATAACTGCTGGAAGTCCATACATTAATCCTCACATAAATAGACCTGCTGATGGGGAATCAAAGAAATATACACCACCTGAACCTCCACTAGTAGGTGTTGAAAGGCTAATAAAACTAGCTAAAGAAGTGCAGAGCAGTATTACCGATCTAATTGTTGTTGGTACAGGATTAAGCTGGCTAAGAGAGTTTTTTCCTTATGTAGCTAGTGGAATGGTCGAAAAAGGATACGCCAAAATTATTGGATTAGGAAGGATGGCTTTCGCATACCCTGATTTTGCAAAAGACATTATAGAGAAAAACATGTTAGACAAGAATAAGGTATGTATTACTTGTGTAAGATGTGCAGAATTAAAGGCACATAAGAAAATTACAGGGTGTGTTATTAGGGATAAAGATGTATACTTAAAGCCCTACATGGAAATGATAAGAGAAAAGAAGTAAAGAGGTGAGAATATGATAAAAATAAAAGCAGATGCGGTTGTTGTTGGTGCTGGAGGAGCAGGTTTGAGAGCTGCTTTAAGTTTAAAAGAAACAAATAAAAACTTGAATATAAAAGTTATCTCTAAAGGAAAATTGTTGAAAGATAGTGTAACTGGTACCTCCTATTCTGATAGGATGGCTTTCCATGCAACTTTAGACACTACTGAGCCTTATACGCCGGATTCTTGGAAATATCATGCAGAAGATATTTTCGTTATTGGCGGAATGGTTTCAGATAAAAATTTAGCAGAAATACTAGCTAAAAATTCTAAAGATGCCTTTGAATATCTTAAAAACCTTGGAGTTCCTTTTTCACAAGAAAATGGGAAAGTTAGACAGTTTAGAACAGATGGTTCAAAATATGCTAGGGCTTGCTACACAGGACCCGATACAGCAGTACAAATAGCAAGAGCTCTTGCACGAGAAGTAAAGAATCAAAAAATTGAAGTTATAGAAAATGTAATGATACAAGATATTTTACTTGATAGGGAAAATAGGGTTAAAGGAGTATATGGAATTAACGTTGTGACAAATGAATTATTTATAGTAGAGACACCTGCTATAATTTTAGCAACTGGAGGTGCTGGACAAGTCTATTCTGAGAATCTTTTTCCAATAATGTGTACAGGCGACGGTCATGCGGCAGCACTAAGAGCAGGTGCAGAACTTGTTAACATGGAGTTTATACAAATAGGAA
>NZ_DAOPSE010000040.1:0-8800 GCF_035349255.1 Defluviitoga sp.
GCATAATAAATGAGAATTTTGTTCAAATACATAGGGCTGAACCTCTTTCACAAAGGTTCTTTGAAATACTTGATCTTCCTGAAGAAGAAAGTGATGGAATTTATTCTTTTCCTAAAAATTATGACATTAAATACAACAAAGTTTCATTCACATACAAAGATGAGTTAGTTTTAAAAGATATAAACCTATACATAGACAAAAATGAAAAGATAGCCATAGTTGGAACAAGTGGTTCAGGTAAAAGTACCATGATGAATCTACTTGTTAGATTGTACGATCCAACAAGTGGAGAAATATTGTTAGAAGATAAAAACCTAAAAGAATATAACCTGCAAGAGATAAGAGAACATATAAAACTGGTAAGAGGTAACGATCCATTATTCAACATGAGTGTGAAAGAAAACATAATGCTAGGTGATGAATTCAGTGACCAAGAGTTCAACAAAGCTGTCAAAAAAGCAAAGGTAGATAAATTCATAAACCTATTAGATGAAGGATACGATACGATAGTAGGAGAAAGAGGAAGTAAGTTATCAGATGGACAAAGACAAAGGGTAGCCATAGCAAGAGCATTGATAAGAAATCCTAAGGTATTGATATTAGATGAAGCGACATCAGGAGTAGACTCACAAACAGAAGAAGAGATATTTGAAGAATTAAAAGAATACGATATGACGTTGATAATAATATCTCACAGGTTATCGACGATAAGAAAAGCAGATAAGGTAGTAGTATTAAAAGATGGAGAAATAATAGGAGAAGGCACACACAACGAATTAATAGAAAGTTCTCCTGTTTACAAAGAGATTATTGAAAGTCAGTTGGTGGTGTGAAAAGAAGATTTTTTAAAAATGAAATTTTATATTTAAAGTAGGTTCAAGGTGGAGCCCTCCTTCTTCCTCGGTACAAGGTACGAAAGAGATACTATTTTGCGCTCAACTAAACACCTTTAACAACTCAACAATCTTCTCTCTTTCTTGCCTTTCAAAAACATAGGAAGAAGCTGCAGATAACCTTTTTTTCTTAGAAAATATAGATTCAACTAATTGCAGAATGTTTTAAAAGGGAGGAAGATGAAGATATTAAAGGTAGAAAACTTGACAAAAAGCTTTAAAAACGGAAAGAAAGAAAACCTTGTTTTGAATTCAATTAATTTTGAAGTTAATGAAGGTGAAATCTTCACCATTCTGGGACCTAATGGTGTGGGAAAAACTACCTTGATAAAATTAATGACCAAACTCTTAAACCCTAGCAAAGGAAATATATATTATCAAGGAAAAAATATCGCAAAAATAGGTGAAAAATATTATAAAGAGATAGGGTGTGTTTTAGAAGGAAATAGAAATACATATTGGTTTCTATCTGCTATGGAAAACATTCTTTATTTTGGAAGATTATATGGCTTGAAAGACGATTATATAGTTGAGAAGGGTACCGAATTACTTGAATTTTTTGACCTTATTAATGACAAAGACAAAAAAGTGGGTCAGTTTTCATTAGGAATGCAGCAAAAGCTTTCAATAATAATCTCCTTAATTCATAAACCTAGAATACTCTTTCTTGATGAACCAACTCTTGGGCTTGATGTTGTGTCAAAGATAGATATAATTGAAAAGCTTAAATACCTCACAAAAATAGAAGGAGTAACTATAATATTAACTTCACACCAAATGGATGTAATAGAAAAAATTGCTGATAGGGTAATGCTTCTTAAGGATTCTAGAATTCATTTTCTTGATACCATTGATAAGCTAAAAGATATGTATTCAAAAAGTAAATATCTTATAAAAATAGAAGGAGATTTTGATGAAAAGGACCTTTACAAGTATCTCATTAATGTAAGTATAGTAAATCATACTAAAAATAACGGATTTACTGAAGTAGAATTTTATAATGATAATTACTCATTACAGCAAAACTTTTTAAAATCTATGTTAAACGATGGAATAATAATAACAGAATTCAAAAAAGTTGAAAGTGATTTAGAAGAGATTATGTACATGTTCTTGAAAAATCGTGAAAGGAATGAAGGTAATGTTTAAAACACTAAAAGCAGAGTTTGGAAAATACTTTGTTGAATTTAAGACGTATTATCCCGACCATATAGTAAGCTTGATCGTAACTTACATACTTTTTGCAGGTTTCTTCCTTGGATTCAGAAATTCAGGTAATTTAAGTGAGGGATTCTATATTGGTTTCTTATGTTGGTACTTTGCTTCTAACATAATCAGTGAATCATCTGTTTCCATATCCTTTGAAAAACAAGCTGGCACTTTTGAGCAACTCCTTTTAAAGCCGGTAAATATAGAGCTACTATGTCTAATAAAAACATTTGTATGGTTGGTATTCTCTTCTATTCAAGTTGTATTGCTTTTGATATTAGTAAAATTTACGATACCAATACAATTTAAATTTGATGTAAAAATAATACCTATTTTATTAATTACATTGTTGGGTTTATCAGGATTAGGTTTATTGTTAGCAGCTTTAACTGTAAGATTCACAAAAACCGCCTCTTTTGAAAGCATTTTATCTTATTTTCTCTTATTTTTTACAGGTACTATAATAGATATAAACTCTATGCCGATTGCTTTTCAAATCATCAGTAAAAGTCTTCCGTTAACTCAAGGAATAATGATTTCAACAAGGATTCTTGAAAACGAACCAGTATCTTCAAATCAGATCATTATGCTTTGCTTAAATAGCCTATTTTATCTTTTTCTTGGTGTTATAATCTTTAAAATCATATACAACAAAACAAAGTCCAAAGGACTTGTTACTGATTATTGAAACTCTTTTCTCAATCTTAGCAGGCGTGAAGGAGTTTTTGTCTACGAAATCAAACATCTTCAACTAAACATCTTTAACGCCTCAACAAACTTCTCTCTTTCTTGCCTTTCAAAAACATAGAAAGAAGTTGCAGATAACCTTCTTTTTAAAGTGTATTTCTTCACAAATACATTAATATCTTTAGGTACTTTTGGTCTTAATTCTTTTGGTATGTTTTTTATTTCATAATACCTTCCATAGTTCATTATGTACTTTTCTATTATATCTTTTTGATTTGAATCAAGATTTATATAGTTTTCAATGAACTCTTGTAAGTATATCTTATTTAAGTCATTCATGAACTTTTTTACAAGGATTTTCCTTGCTGAATAGTAAGGATGCTCTTTAAAAGTTATATCTTTGTTTGTGTATGTTTTTAGTTCTTGGTTGTTTGTAAGTAATGAATCAACATCTATATTTGGAGTTTTTTCAAATATTGAGTTTATTAACTCTCTTGTGTAGTAATCACATCTTTCTTTGGTTAAACTTCCACTTTTTATATCTTTAATCACTTTTTCTAATTTAACCTCTTGCCTGTAATAATGAACAAGATACGAAGTAAAAAATTCAGAAAGTTGCTTTTCTACCCTTAAGCTTATAAATTTGTAAAAGTTTTCTTCAAACTTTTTGTCTATATCTTTCTTTTTTAGTTCTTTTATTATTGGAATAGCAAGAGAACTGTTTATTTCAAATTCAAGATTGTCTATTATGTTTCTCAATGTATTTGGCTTTATTTGCTTTGTTATTCCAGATAAGAAATCATTCAGCGTTCTTTTTGAGATATTTAGTTCTTTAATAGAAACTTGTTCTTTTTCTACTTCTTGTTTTATAAAATTTCTTAAAGTCTTTGTGTTTTTGTGATTACCTTTTTTAATATTAACTACAAAGCGTCTAACTTCATAAATTGTGTTTGTATAATCTTTCCATATTATTTGTCTATTTTCATAATCCAATTTTGAAAACACTTTGGAGAAAATAAAAGCTGTTTCATACATCATTGGATCGTTGTTTTCTTTTTGCACTTGAAAGATAGTATCAAGTGAATTGAAAACATTGTAATTATCATCGTCAAAATAATAACCAAGGTAAAATCCTAATGGAAAGCTAAAGTTTAAAGCGATACTTTTATCTACATCTTTTAACCACCAACTTATATTGTTTAATGATCCTACTATTCCAGATGGATGAGGAACATCTTTCAACATCTTAAATGCTTTAATATTTAAACAAGTCGCTTCTTCATATTTTTCTTCATTCTTTTTCTCTCTTGCATCAGCCATAAGGATAAATCCCTTATCAACAGGATTGTTTTCGTATGCTTCACTCCAATGTCTAATCTTTTCCATACTTTCATTGGATTCATAGTACAATTCTCGTATGTTTCTTAAAGATTGTACAATGAGTCCTCTAACATATTGAGGAATCTCACCGAAGTGGTCTCTTAATTCTTTGTATATTACTTCAACTTCTTTGACATCATTTAACCTTTTTAAAATAATCATTTTTTGTTCTAAAAAAAGATAATACAAACCACCTTTTGATAATCCTTTTATTCCTTCTTCAATTTTTTCAAGTGCTTCTTCATATTTTGCATCCCATTTTAATTTCAATACATCAATGTAATCAATAAATTCTTCATGTTGTTTTGTTGATTCATTCTTTAGATAATCAACAATATAATTCAAAAATGGCCTTGAAAACTGTCCATAGGTAATTATCTTCACTAAAGATTGAAGAGTCATTTTACTAACCCACCTTAGTCATCTAATATTTACTATTTTGATACATTCATCATTTATTATTTACCTAAATTCAACTTAGATAATTTCTCAAAAAAGAAGTTTGTAACTCAAAATTAATTATAACATAACTATCATCAAAAAAGAGAAATCGAAAATGGTGCATAAAACATGATAAAAAATGTCTTAATTAAAGTTTACATAAGCTTTTTTGAGGTAATCTCTGAAAATATATTCCAATCTATATTTGAGGCCGATAAAAAAATCACTTGTTTATCATATAGAAAAGGGTATGATAAAAATAGTGAATGGTCTTTTGAGTTTGTAAGAGAAAAAGGTTAATTACAAAATCAAAAAAGCTAATTGGTAATAAGTCAAGGGATAAAAAATGAAAAAGTTCGTTTTTATTTTATTGGCAGTAGTATTGCTATCAAGGGAGTTTTTGTTTTTGGTGGAGATGCTGAAATAATCTCATGTATAAAATCAGTAAATCCAGAAGAAATTGTAAGTTACATTGAAGGAAGTTGGTAAGTGTGTATTTTAAAGTTTTAAAAAAGATTGGAAAAAGAGTTAAAAAGATGAAAAATGTTTGGTAAGTTGGGAATATATTATTAAAGATAGATAGAGAAGCAGTAATTGAAATAGTCAGCTTTTGACATCCAAGTCAGGGAACTCGCTTTTTTTAGGCAACAATCAAAGGTCTTTTGAAGAAGGAGTGGAATCTTTCTTTATTAGATAAGTCGCATCTTAAGTGTAGCATTAGGATAATTATATTCGAAAAATAATAAAAAATAAAAATCTATTATTGATTTGTGGAGGTGAAAGCATTGGATTTTATATCATTACCTCAAAAGAAGGAAATCTCACCACTATGCTGTACAGACCTTGGTAAAAGTACCGAATATGTTGAAGAAATGGATAATTAGTGAGGATTAGAAGAGGGGAGGTATTTTTGAATAAATTTAAATTTGAAACATACATAAAATAAGGATTTTAGAATTTCTAAAGTGGTAACATTGTAAAAGAAGGAGGTTATTTGAATGCTAAGATATAAAAACTCGAATTATAATGTTATTTTTGAGGATGGAGACAAAGTTGTTTTTGTTAATCTTCTAACAGAAGCTATTGCGACTGTAAATAAAGAAAAATATAATAAAATAAAAGAAATAATGGAATCGCCAAATAAAGAATGGTCAAGAGGATATGCAGATTTAAAAAATGACCTTATATATGGTGGTTATTTAATAGAAGAGAATTTTGATGAAATACAACATCTAAAGACAATGAACCATAGAAGCAGATATGGAGCTAGTTTTATAAGTTTCACAATAATGCCTACAATGAGATGCAATTTGGATTGTATTTATTGTTATGAAACACATGAAGGGCCAACTATGGATGATCAAACAACTGAAACAGTTGCAAATTATATTTCAACTGTAGCAAAAAGCAAACGAAGAATACATATTGGCTGGTTTGGTGGAGAACCTCTTTTAAAATTTGATACTATAAAATATATCAATGAGAAAGTGATAAAAACCTGTGAAGAATATAAAACTAATTTTTCTTCTTCCATTTCAACAAATGGATACTTACTTTCAGCTGAAAAAGCCAAGCTATTTGACGAATTAATGATACGCAACGTACAAATAACTCTTGATGGCCCAAAAGAATACCATGACAAGTATAGGCCCTTAAAGGGTGGAGGACCAACGTTTGATACCTTGTTTGAAAATATAAAAAATTTCTTCAAATTGACAAAAGAAGCAAGAATTACTTTACGAGTTAACGTTGGCCCAGATAATTATGACGCAATATATAAGTTGGTGGATGCGCTTAAAATTCTTCCCAAAGACCGACTAAGAATTTATTTTAGATGGATATTTCAAGGTGGGGAAACAGAAAAAGAAATTCACCGTGAAGTTATGAATTTTAGAGGAGAAAATTCTTACGAAAAGTTGGCTAAATTCTATTACTATGCATCTCAAAAAGGATTTGAAACTTTTCTTCCTATTCTTTCTAATCCAATTTATTGTGAATATGACTGTGAATCTTCTATTTTAATTGGGCCTAAAGGTGAAGTTTTCCCTTGCACAGTTGCAGTAAATGAGGGGGACAACTTTGGAAAAGTAACAGACAATGGTATCGAATATGATAAAACGAAGTATCTTTTATGGTATAAACATGATGCTTTTCAAGATGAAGAATGTAAAAAGTGCAAATTACTCCCCCAATGTTTTGGAGGATGTAGAAAGGCTATAGTGAATTCAGGATTCAGAGGATGTCCAGAAGAAAAAACTGCTTTAGAATCTTTCGCAAGATTGTGGTATTTCACAAAAGACATGGAAAGAAAGATGAAAGCGGTGAAAAAAGATGAAAATATCAAGGTATAATAAGCTTATAGAAAAAGATAACTATCTCATTTTATTTAATAGCATTTCAAATGCCATTCTATATGTTGAACCAAACAAAGTAAAACAAGTTAAAGAAGTTCTTGAAAGTGGAAATATAGAAGAAATAAAGCTATCTGATGAAGATATAGAAAAGTTGAAAAAAGGATTATACATTATCCCTGATGAATTTGACGAAATAACATATTTGAAAATGAGGTTAAACAATTACAAATACAGTGATAGATTTTTAAGATACACGATAAGTCTAACCGAAGAATGTAATTTTTCTTGTGTTTATTGCTATCAACAAATGTTGATAACTTTAATGGATAAGAAACCCGCAAAAATAGCAAAAAATCTTGTAAACACAATTCTAAATATGACGGAAAAAAGATTTGAGGAAGAACACCCTAAAGTATTGAGCATAACTTTTTATGGAGGAGAACCGCTTCTTGCACTTGATGAATTAGAAACGTTAAGTAAAGGTTTTGAAGAAATATGTAAGAAGTTCGAAGTAAAGTATGAAGCGAATGTCGTAACGAACGGTTATTTGTTAACTCATGACATTGTCAATAGACTACTGAACTGTGGAGTAAACTCTGTAATAATAACAGTTGATGGAGATAAGACTCTTCATGACAATTATAGAAAGACTAAAAGTGGCAATCCTACTTTCGATAAAATTATGGAAAATATAAACTATGCACAAGATAAGATGTACGTAACCATTAGAACAAATATCTCTAAAAATAGTATAGAAAATGTGAAAAAAATGATAAAGATACTTGCGGAAAAGAGATGGAGAGTTGATTTTGATTTTCAACCAGTTGAGGTAGTGGAAGAACTATCCACAGGATTTAATGATGAGATGCTTACATTGAAAGAATTTGCTGAAGTAGAGGTTGAACTTTATCGAGAAGTGCTTAGAGCTATTCCTGATTATCCATTCAATCCATTTAGAAGATTAAGAATGGCCAGATGTGATGCCTTATGTAAAAATAGTTGTGTAATAGATGTCGATGGGAGTATTTACAAATGTTGGGGAGAGATAGGAAATAAATTCTCTGCGATAGGTAAATTAACAAACGAAGATATTGAATTAAACCATAAATTTGAAAAATGGATAACTTACGAACCATTCGAAGATCAAAAATGTATGGAATGTTCTGTACTTCCAATGTGTATGGGAGGATGTGTTTTTAATGCAGTTGTTGTTGAGAGATTAAAAGGCTCTCCATGGAAAAAGCCATACACATGCATTCCTTTGAAATACAATCTAAAAGGTATGATTTCTTTATTATCTGATAAAAAATTAGGAGTAAAAATTTAAAAGGGGTGATATTATGGAATTCATAAATGAACCTGTATTTGATAAAGACAGATATTTAGCTGCTTGTGGAGGAAATGGCGAAAAGGAAGGATGCGAAACAGTTAAAAATTGTGATAGTTGCCACAACCCACAGTGTAACAACCCATGTTGGGATAAAAAATTTCCTTGGCTATGTGCGAATGGGGATAACAATTAAATTAGCCTCATTTGCTATTAAAAATAATGGCAGAGATTAACCAACTGAAAAGTGGGGGTTCAATCATAGTATTTAAGAATGAAATTTGCTGTACACACGATATGAATAAAAATGTGATCTTAAAAATATTGAAACGGTAATAATTATTGCATAGTAATGATGCAAAATTGTATATATTTGATTAATTTTCATCTTTCGTAAGATGTCAACTACCCACCACACGTTAAAAAATTAGATTGTTGGTATTTCATTAAACAGGTGAGGAAACACAATAGGCAGATACACAAAGCGAATATCTTGAAAGGTGGTAAAA
>NZ_DAOPSE010000041.1:0-8479 GCF_035349255.1 Defluviitoga sp.
ATAGTCCTATCAAAGATTTAGTTCTTCAAAATGAAAAGAAAAGACTGAAAATATCAGGCTTAGATTCCAGTAGTGATGTTTCAGAAGGTAACTTTTGGGCGAATGCACGTATCTCTGCAGATAACACATCTGTGAGAAGGGACATTTTAGGTTGCGAAGAATTAAAAATAGATGTTTTTGTAGAAGAACCAACGACCGTTGCAATAGCTGCTGTTCCACAAAGTTCAACTCATGGATGGTCCAACCCTAAACGCGCCGTCAAATTAACTGAAAATGATTTTGTGAAACAAGAAGATGGTATTTACAAAGCAACGTTGAGTATTACTACAGAAGATGCACCTAACTTAGAAGCAATTGTTACAGATCCTAATGACAGTACATTAACCAACATCATTCTTTTTATTGGAACAGATCACGCTGATACCATTTTTCTTGACAATATAGCTATATTTGGTGAAAAATTGGTAACTCCAGTAGAACATGCTCCTTTAGGGGTTGCAAAATTACCTTCTGATTTCGAAGATGGTACACGTCAAGGTTGGGATTGGGACGGATCATCAGGAGTAAAGGGTGCTTTGACTATAGAAAATGTAAACAATTCTAAAGCTCTTTCATGGGAAGTAACGTATCCAGATGTCAAGCCAACGGATGGTTGGGCTAGTGCACCACGATTAATCCTTGCAAATATAAACACAACTCGTGGCGATAACAACAAGTTTGCTTTTGATTTCTATTTAAAACCAGAACGAGCAAGTAAAGGAGCTATATCTATAAACCTAGCTTTTGCGCCACCAACTTTAGGTTATTGGGCACAAGTAACAAAAACTTATGATATACATTTAGAACAGCTTGATCTTGCAGAATTAACAGAGGATGGATTGTATCATTTCAAAGTTTCTTTTGATTTAAATGACATTGCAGATAACAAAATCATTAAATCTGACACAGTTTTAAGGGACATCATAATAGTGTTTGCTGATGTTGAAAGTGATTATTCTGGAAGAATGTATATAGATAATGTCAGATTTGAAAAGTAAAAAAATTGGTATTTTGTTAATTTTTAAGTGTTTATTTGATTAATTTAAGTAAAACTCTGAAAACTTAAGTTTATTAGAATTATTTGTCTCTAAAAAGACTTAAACCTTACTCTAAGTAGGTAATTATGTTTTGAATGTAAATTGTTTCATAATAGAATGTTAATGATAGGATTTTTAGGGAGGCCTTCCTTAAAGAGATAAGCACCAAAAAAACGGAGGTGAATTAAAGTATGAAAAAAGGTTTTATGGTGTTTCTTTTGTTGGTGATGTTGGTTACTGGAGGAATTATGGTTGGGCAAGTAACCCAAATTCCAAGGGAAGAATCAGTCTATGTTGCCGGTTTTCAGTGGGGTCCTCCAACATCGGATAACCCATTTTCAGGCTCACCGATGACTTTTGTTTCAGATCCAAGGCAACATATTTGGGTTTATGAACCGTTGTTCACTTGGGATTTTCTCAACGGGAAATATGTTCCTATTTTGGGAGAATCATACAAGTGGTTAGACGATATGCGATTAGAAGTAAAAGTAAATCCAAAGGCTTATTTCCACGATGGAGTACCTGTAACTGCTGATGATGTTGTGTATTCTTTCAAATTTGGACAAAAATACCCTGTGGGAGCAACAGTATGGGAATGGTTGAAGGATGTTTACAAAGTGGATAATCATACAGTTATATTTGAAATGAAACCAGAAAACGCAAATAAACTAATGGTAGAAGATGCAATTGGCGCATCATTCATTATCCCCGAACACATTTGGTCGAAAGTTGAAGCAGATTGCGGATATGATATTGTCAAGATAAGACAATTTAGAAATGAAAATCCTGTTGGATCAGGACCATACAAAGTTTTTTATGAAAGCCCAGAAACAATTATACTAGAAAGAGTTGACAACTATTGGGGCAACGAAGCTCTACACGGTGGCAAAAAACCTGCAGCTAAATACATAGTCCATCCAATTTTCAAGAGCAATGACGAAGGAGATTTAGCATTTGAAAAAGGTGAAGTGGATGTTTCTCAACAATTCACACCAAGAATTTGGGAAATGTGGGAAGTAAAGAAACTTCCAGTCGGAACCTGGTACAAAGAGATTCCTTATCACGTTCCTGCCACAATGCCTGCAATATGGTTCAATGTTCATAAATATCCTTTAAGTCTGCCAGAAGTAAGAAGGGCAATAGCATATTCTATAAACTATGCAAGAATAGCTGAACTTGCTATGTCTAATTATTCTCCAACTGTTCAAGCTAGTCTTATTATGCCTTACGGAGGAGAAGCAAAATATTTCAATGAAAGCTTAGTTAAACAATACGGCTGGGAATACAATCCTCAAAAAGCAATTGAAATATTAGAAAAAGAATTAGGGGCTACAAAAGGAAAAGACGGTATCTATGTACTACCAGACGGAACAAGACTTGGCCCATTCAAAGCAGAATGTCCTTATGGTTGGACAGATTGGAATGCATCCTTACAGATAGTTGCTCAATCAGCTAAAGCAGTTGGAATAGATATTCAAACTTCTTTCCCAGATATGGCTATAGCATACGATAACAGGCAAATGGGCAACTTTGATATCACAATGTGGACACCTTCTTCACCATGTCCAGCACAACCATGGCTGAATTTCCAAATAGTGATGTATTCAAAGGGAGTGCCAGAGTTTGGTAAAATGGCATACAGCAACTTTGGAAGATATAAAAATGATTGGGTAGATCAATTAATAGACTTGATACCAAAAGTAACTGATGAAGATGAATTAAAGAATTTATATAATGAACTTGATCAAATCTACAGAAAAGATATTCCAATAATTCCACTTATGTACAGACCATGGACTTTTTATCAATATAACGAAACATATTGGACAGGATGGGCTAATGCTGAAAATCCATATGCACCTCCAATGCCATTAGTTGGTGCAGGTATGGAGATGCTGTGGCATATTCAACCTGTGAAAAAATAGGAAATAAGAAACAAGTAATATAGGAGGAGTTCATGGGGTGGGTAAAATAACCCCATGAACTTCTTTAAATATTTTATAGTTGAGAGGTGAACTTAGTGAAGGGATTTACGAAATATTTTGTACAAAAACTCTTATGGTATGCACTTGCGTTTTTTATTGCCCTTCTCTTAAACTTCTTTCTTCCAAGGCTTATTCCTGGAGATCCTATTTCGGTTATAGTTGGACAAATGATGAGTGGAAATGTACCTAGCGAAACACAAGAAAGAGTGTATAGATCTTTTGTCGAAGAATTCGGGTTAGACAAACCGCTTATTGTGCAATTTTTTACGTATATAGGTAATGTTTTTAAAGGTAATTTAGGAACATCTTTTAGTTTATATCCACTTTCAGTAAATGAAGTAATCAGTAGTGCTGTTGTTTGGACAATTGCATTACAACTTCCCTCCATACTAGTCGGTTGGATAGTTGGGAATCTTTTAGGAGCCGCTGCTGCGTATAGAAAAGGAGTGTTTGATAAAACAATATTTCCTTTATCGTTATTCGTCAGTTCGATTCCCTATCAATGTTTAGCAATAATTTTATTGTATGTGTTTGGTGTAAATTTGGGATGGTTCCCAATAGGTGGAGGGTACAGTAGAACTTTACTTCCGACATTATCATGGACTTTTATTTTAGATGTGTTACATCATTATTTTTTACCTTTCTTATCTTTAGTACTTGTGACAATAGGTGGACAAGCGATTGGGATGAGAGAAATGTCCATATATGAGCTTAATACAGATTATGTTACCTACTGTAAAATGTTAGGCATGAGTGATAAAAAGATACAAAGGTATGTGTTTAAAAATGCTGTTTTGCCCCAGATTACTGGACTCGCAATAAGTTTGGGAAGTATGGTTGGCGGAGCACTAGTTACAGAGATAGTATTTGGATACCCTGGTTTAGGAACCTGGTTATTTAATGGGATTAGAAGTCTTGATTATCCTTTAATACAAGGTTCAACTTTAATAATTGCTTTAATGGTATTACTGGCAAATTTTATAATGGACATGGTTTATGGTTTAATTGATCCAAGAGTAAAAGCAGCTCAAATGGAGGAGGTTTAATATGTCGATAATAAAACTATTATTAAAATCTCCAAAATTTTTAATAGGTTTTGGTCTTTTCGTATTTTTGTTGCTAACCGCCTTCATATATCCTGCTGTATCTACAAAAGATCCTTTGGATATGGTAGGATTTATGTATGAACCACCATCATCAACTTTCTTGTTGGGAACAGATAATTTTGGAAGAGATGTATTTGTAGAACTTATCCATGGCATGAAATCTTCTATAATAATTGGGTTATTTTCGGGTTTAATAGCCACAGCCATAGGGATAACTATAGGACTTTTTGCTGGGTACAAGGGAGGAATGGTTGATAACATACTTAATTCAATCACAAACATCTTTTTAGTAATTCCACCATTTGTGATTTTAATATTAATAACAGTTAGTATAGAAAGTAGATCATTGTTAACTATGGGATTAGTTTTAGGTATCACATCTTGGCCATGGACAGCTAGGGCAGTAAGGGCTCAGTCTTTAAGTTTAAGAAATAGAGAACATGTAGATATAGCAAGATTGAATGGAGCGAGCACCTTTGAAATAATTGTTAAAGAAATAATGCCCTATATTCTTTCATACATTTTCATGGCTTTTATCATTCAAGTAGCGAGTGCAATACTGAGCGAAGCAGGAATAAGCATGTTAGGGCTAGGTCCAAGCAACATAGTTTCACTAGGTACAATGCTTTCTTGGGCATTATTGTTTGGAGCTGTTAGGTCAGGAGCTTGGTGGGCTTTCATACCACCGACACTTGTAATAGCGTTAATAACATTTTCACTCTATATAATGAACACTGGGATGGACGAAGTATTTAATCCTCAACTTAGGAGTTGATAGAGATGACGACAAAAAAAACGGTGTTGGAAGTCAATAACTTAAAAACATATTACCAAACAAGACTTGGAGAAAAGATAAAAGCTGTACACAGTGTATCTTTTAAGTTATGCGAAGGAGAAATATTTGGTATAGCAGGCGAATCTGGATGCGGTAAATCAACTTTGGCAATGAGTATATCTGGATTATTTTTGCCGCCCTTGAAGCACGAAAGCGGATCAGTGTTTTTAGAAGGAGAAAATATATTTAAGAAAGACATAAATTATTTGCGGAAAGAGATATTAGGGAAAAAATATTCATATATTCCCCAAAGTGCAATGAATGCGTTAAACCCTACAATAAAAATAAAAGATTTTGTTATCGATTTAATGAAAGAACATGAACCAGAGATGAAAGAAAAAGAGATCCTTGAATTAACAAGGGATCGATTTGAGTCTCTGTCATTACCATCAAGGGTATTAGATTTATATCCTTTAGAATTAAGTGGAGGGATGAAACAAAGGGTAGTTGTAGCTATTTCGACATTGATGAATCCTGTAGTAGTAGCTGCAGATGAACCTACATCTGCATTAGATGTATCAACACAAAAGATGGTAATAAAATTGATAAAAGAACTCTTTGATGATGGAATAGTGAAAAGCATTATATTTATCACTCATGAACTTCCGGTTTTGAGGCATATATGTGATCGAATAGCTGTAATGTACGCTGGTGAGTTTGTAGAAGTAGGAAAGATGGAAGATGTAATTTTCAATCCTATTCATCCATATTCACAGGCGTTGATGCAATCGATACTAGTTCCAGAAGAAGGTATGAAAGAGAAGAAATTACCGTGTTTACCAGGATCACCGCCTGATCTTAGAAAGATTCCAACGGGATGTCGATTTGCTGATAGATGTCCAATAGCAACAGAAGAATGTAAGAAAGAAGAGGTAGAAATGACATCGCTAGGTGACAGAAGTGTACGCTGCATACGGATAAACTACATAATGATGCAAGGAAAGAAGGTGACACCGTATGGCACAAAATACTGAAGAAATTATTAGGGTAGAAAACCTAACAAAAGTTTTTGGTAGCGGTAAAAAGGCAGTGAAAGCAGTAAATAAGATTAATTTTTCAATAAAAAGAGGCGAAATAGTTTCTTTAGTTGGACAAAGTGGGAGTGGTAAAACGACGGTAACAAGGTTGATATTAAGGTTATTAAAAGAAACGGAAGGAAAGATAATATTTGAAGGAAAAGATGTAACAAACATCAAAAGTGAGGAAAAAAAGGAATATTGGAAAAAAGTACAAGCGATATTTCAAGACCCTTATGCATCATTCAATATATTCTCACCTGTAAAAAAAGTATTATTAGATACATTTAAATTGTTTAATAGTAGCTATAGCAAGAAAGAAAAAGAAAAGCTAATATGTGAAACCTTAGAATCAGTTAACTTAAGGCCAGAAGAGGTAGTGGATAAATATCCATTTGAATTAAGTGGAGGTCAAAGGCAAAGGATAATGATAGCCCGCGCTCATTTAATCAGACCCCAATTGTTATTAGCGGATGAACCAACATCGATGATAGATGCGAATTTAAGATCAGGAATACTAGAACTATTATTATCGCTGAGAGATACAGATGACTGTACAATAATGTTTGTTACCCATGACCTAGGATTAGCGTATTATGTGAGTGATCGAATTTTTATAATGCATGAAGGAGAAATAGTGGAGGAAGGAAGTGCTGACAAAATAATAACAGCGCCAGAACATCCATATACGATACAATTAATAAAAGACGTTCCAAAGCTTTCAGAGGAATGGCTTACAAGCTAATAACTTTAATATTTCATCTAACCTAATTAACCTAAGAAAAACTCTACAGTAGGAATATGTTTAATTATGTATATTAAAATACAGATAGAATAGAGGCTTTACAAATAATAACCAAAGTAGGGTTTTGTAACTTCTAAAGACAGTAAAGATAGTAAAAAAAGGAGGAGTTGCCCATTGTCGACAAAATATTTTCCGAAAGATTTCTTATGGGGTGCAGCAACTGCATCTTACCAGATAGAAGGGTCACCACTTGCTGACGGAGCAGGTTCTTCAATTTGGCATAGGTTTTCTCACACGCCGGGGAACATATTAAACGGAGATACCGGAGATGTTGCAGCAGATCATTATCGTAGATACAAAGAAGATATTGCTTTAATGAAAGAGATGGGTTTAAAAGGGTATAGGTTTTCTATAGCTTGGCCAAGAATTTATCCATATGGCAAAGGAAAGATAAATGAAAAGGGAATGGATTTTTATGATAGGCTTGTCGACGAGCTACTTGAGGCAGGAATTACACCGTTTGTTACCCTTTACCATTGGGATCTACCAGCCTTTTTACAAGATTTAGGTGGATGGGCAAATAGAGAAATAGCTTGTTGGTTTGCTGATTACTCATATTACATGTTTCAAAGATTAGGAGATAGAGTAGAAAATTGGATTACTTTGAATGAACCATGGGTTGTTGCGTTTATTGGGCATCTTTTTGGAGAGCATGCACCTGGGATGAGGGATATCTATTCAGCATTTTTGGTTACACATAACCAATTAAGGGCTCATTCAAAAGCAGTTAGGGCTTTTAGAGAAGAAAATATAAAAAATGGAAAAATTGGAATAACCTTTTCAAACACTTCTCATGATCCTGCAACGGGCTCACCAGAAGATAAAATTGCTGCAAGGATTGCACATGAATGGAACAACTATCCTTTATTTTTACATCCTATATACTATGGAGATTATCCAGATACTGTAAAAGAATTTGCAAAAGAGTACTTACCAAAAAATTATTACAAAGATATGGAAGAAATAAAAGAAGAAATTGATTTTGTCGGAATTAACTATTATTCTGGGGATCTCGTTAAGTTCGATCCGGATTCACCTTTGGGTGGAAGAACAGTTGAGAGAGGTCTTCCAAAAACAGCAATGGGTTGGGAAATCTATCCAGAAGGTTTTTATAAAATACTAAAAGGGGTTCAAGACGAGTATGATCCAAAAGAAGTTTATGTAACAGAAAATGGAGCAGCTTTTGATGACAAAGTAGAAAATGGAGAAGTGCAAGATCAAAAGAGGATTGATTATTTAAAGAAACATCTTGAAATGGTTCATAAAGCGATAGAAGATGGAGTAAGACTAAAAGGATACTTTGTTTGGTCTTTACTAGATAATTTTGAATGGGCTTTTGGTTATTCAAAAAGATTTGGAATAGTGTATGTAGATTATGAGACTCAAAGAAGAATAGTAAAAGATAGCGCTAAATGGTATTCTCAAGTCATAAAGAATAATCATTTGCCTTAAACCGTTATTATTTTTTCTTGTAGAGATACTCTACACAAGCGTCTAACCGGTTTCAAATTCTAAGTTATATGTTTTTACGGATAAAACATTATTGTAAGGGGGTTGGGGTTTCAAAGGTTTCAACCTAACTTTCAATCAAGGAGTGAAAAAAGTGGAAAGAGACATAAAAAGCCTAATCTCGCAGATGACACTTGAAGAAAAAGC
>NZ_DAOPSE010000042.1:0-8455 GCF_035349255.1 Defluviitoga sp.
CGCAATGATTAATAAAACTGTCGAAATACATATGGTTATTTTTTTGTACATTTCCAACCCCCCATCATTGTTGAAAAATATCTAGAAATTTTCTTTACTCACGAATGATTAACATGATTTCCTGAAAATATGCAAAATTTAGTTACATTCTTTAAGAAAATTCGATAATATTAAGAATAATTCTTCTAGCATTCCTAAATTTTTTGTTTATATAAGAAAACAGTTTTGATTGATTAAAACAGAGATATCTTTAATTACGTACTGCCTTGTTAATTATATTATAAAATATCTACAATTTTACATAAAAATTTAAATTGATAATAAGTATTATACATATCTAAGTTTTACAAAATATATTAAAAACATGTCAACCTAAAATGAAAATTGAAAGCCGGTTAAAATAACCAGCTTTCATAAAAGTAAAGTTAAAAATTAAAGAAAAACTTAACGATCAATCTTCATTCTAGGTAGTAAATTCTTCCCACCCAAAATGTACCAGTATCCCCTTCATCTGCTCCTAATTGAAAGCCCCATTTGTATATCTGTTCATCTTCGCCAACACTTGTCATATCAATTTCTAAAGTTTGCCATTCATTTCTTTTTTCCCTGTCAACATATGGCCCCTCACTTGGATACATTGGATAGTCGTCTTCACTTGTTTTTGTTTGCATAAAAGCTCTAAACCATTTGAAACTTGCTTCTTCATCTACAAAAATCTCCAAATAAAATTTTGCTTTAGGTGGATTAGCTTGCCAACTTTCATAACTAACAGCAACTTCTCCATTAGCCTGCATTTCATAAGTCACTTTCACGGCATTTTTCTGTTCATCAAACTCTAATTCAACATTGGCATTTTTTGTCATTCCATCTTTTTCCCAGCCCGGCTCATCAGAACTTGGTTCAAAAATTATCTCGGCTCCCTCAGGTAACTCAGGTAAAGGTTCAGTTTCTACTTCCTCTTCAACTTCTTTAAAGACTGCTTTAATCTCTTTGTCGCCGTTCATCTTGATTTTGTATTTGTTTTCTTCTCCTGTAAGTTTTATTACATCGCCTTTATTAGCCCCTACCCATTCATCAAATACATAGCCGTCATCTGGAACTACTTCAAGAACAACTTCTGTGTTGACTTCAATTTCAAATTCTTGAGTTTCTTCTGGCCCTACCTCTTCATCTCCCACTTTCACAGAACCACCTGGACTTACCTCAACTTTTAGAGTATAATTGCGGGTTTCAACAGTGGCACAACCCACTAAAGCTAAAACCAACACAGTTATAATCGTCAAAATAGTCCACTTTTTCTTACTCACTTTAATCCCTCCTTACTTTTTGATATTTTTACTAATTTATGATTATAGTAAAAATACCCTTGTTTATAGTTAGTTTCTTTTAAAAATCGTTAAAAATAAACAACGATCTTCACACTGAAATAACTTTTCGTTTTGTCTGAGATATCTTTAAATTCATCAAATTCTAACCTTTCCACATTTTCAGTAGCAAATCTTCCTGTTAGTTGAATCCCGGATGGTGTTTTGTATTCAAATCCCCCATAAGTTTGAAGTCCATTTGTTGTTTCGGCTTCTTTAGCAAACTTATGCTGAAGTCCCGCATACACGTTGAAATTTTGAAACAATCCGGTTCTAGCCTCTGTATTCACGTTGCCATCCAAAACAAAAGATTTTTCTGCATTTGAATATTGGGCTAAAATCCTAGTTCCTATAAGACTATTGTTGCTATCAATGATATTGTATTTTAATCTTCCATTTACTAATAAATCATTGTATTCGTGATATGAATGGTACTTTATACCTTTAGCTAATTCAAAAGCGCTTCTAACTCCTACCTTTAGGTTTACTTCGTTAGAACCAAATGTTTTATCTGTTCTAATCCAACTTTCGTTGTATAATAGCTCATCAGTATCCTTTGCTAGATTATGAAAATCCGTTCCCAAAGATAAATCCACTATGTCTATAACATTTTCACTTAATTTAGTAGAAAGTTTAACTCCAGTTCCTATCCTTTCAAGATATTGTTCAACTTCATTGAGTCGACTGTCATCATAATCCCTTTCATAAAACCTAGGATTAAAATCTTTTCCAAAACTATACAATTCAAAATCAAAATCTCCAATTTTTTCTACATCCCATCCTAATTTCAGTCTATTATAGAGGGCTGAAACTTTTTCATCTTGAGATGTCTTATCCATACGAGACCAATAACCTGTTAACACATCAACGTCTATATTATCTGTAATGTCACCTCCTACATTAAGTTCTACTCCATATTCCCAATCTTTAGGATCGCCATACTTTTTATATTTACTGTCTTCTTCTTTTGGTACAATAGGGCGATCATTGTAACGCATAAAACTTATGGAAGTATCAAACTTATTTATTATCTCGCTTTCTATTTTAAAACCATAAGAAAATTTCTCCGGACTTCCAAACCATGAATTAAATGCATTTAAACTTATAGGTTCTGTAAAGATATTCTCTGCTAAACTTATTTTAAGTTCTTCAACAGAAATTCCTCGAGAGTGATTATCTCCTTTCTCTAAATTATTTTTTCGCCAATGATCTTCTGTCAAAGTTCCTATCCACGGAGAATAATCAATCCCTATATCTCCCATTTTTACCCTAGCACTTGTTTTAGGAGAAAATAGGAGGGGACCTTCGGCTGTTAAAGTTACAGAGTTAATTTTAAATGAAAATTTTGGATCAGAAGATTTCGTAAACCATATAAAATCACCTGAACCAAAACTATCACTCCAAATTATGTCAAGATTAATTTTTCCACCTTTTGTTTCAAGATTAGACCAAAGAGCTAAGCCCGCTCCACCATTCCAAAGATCTTCCGGAGTGTATCTTATCTCAGTAAAGACAGATCCCCCAATTTGTAAAGGTACGGTTGCAAAAGTAAGTTGCTTGAAGGCAACTATCATAAAGATGGTTAAGATAATATACCCAACTTTTTTACTCACAGTTTTCACCCCCATAGTTTTTTTCTTTTAAAGAAAAGTGTTTTCATGAATAACATAACAAGAAAATAAAATTAACAATATTAGCAAAATATTTTGACTCAGCAATTCCATAGACATTTATACATGCAAATAATTTTTATAGTGGAATTTAATAATCGAAAGGTTTAACCACATTGTTTATACGAATAGTTAATTTGATTTTGTAAGAAATCAATAAGGAGTAATATAAATTTAGTCGTAATTAAACATTATTTTTGAATATTTGTAGAAATGAAATACAGAAATATCTTAGTTATAATATTTTTTACAATAAGTTCCTCACTAAAATTAGCAGCAATTAAGAAATTACTACATCCATGTTATTTTTATTATACAAAAACAATTTTTTTGTGTCAAACATAAGTTTATGCGATCAACTAATTTTATTTACGTTTAGAAGCAAATAATTAGAAATATGAATTATTTTCTTAATTTCTAGTAGTTATATTAAACTAATTAAAAATCTATGTTTACTATCTTTTAACTTCAGAAGTAAATAGGTTTATTTTTTGTAATAATATTTTCACTAACGCCTATTTTACTAATCACCAAGAACAAATTAAAATAAATTATTTCTTAAAAAATGAAAAATAGAACTTTGTTGAATTAAAAAACAAATTGTTTAAACATTTTTAAGTTACTTATTTCTTTCTTAATTTTCTAAACGCTTCTTTCCATAATTCAGTATTCTCTGGCTCGTATGTTTGAAATTCAAATGATCTTTTAATTAAGTCTCTTACTTCTTGAAAATTTTTTACTATTCCGAGCGCATACAACTGTGATACTAAATTCCCTACCGCCGTTCCTTCGATAGGTCCTGTAATTACTTCCACGCCAGTTGCATCGGCTATAAACTGGCACAGCAATTTATTCCTTGTCCCTCCACCTACAGCATGTACCCTTTTAAAATTAATTTTTAATATTTTTTCCAACTTTTCTTTAGTCTCATTCACTCTAAATGCAATCCCTTCTAAAGCAGTCCTTATAACCTCCGAAGTGTCTTCCAGTTCTACATTACTGTCCTTAATTGACTGTTCTTTTATTGCTTTTATCATATCATCTGGATTTTGTAAGGATGCATCATCTACATTAATGTATGAAGTGAATGGTTTTGCTTCTTTTGCCATTTTTGTGATTTTATCATATGTATCATTGCTGTCAGGAAGATTAAGACTTTTTATGATGCCTTGAATTAACCACATCCCAGTTATGTTTGCCAATATTCTATAAGAGCCGTCTAAGCATCCTTCAGCAGCTAGATTGTTTTCCATAAGTTCTTTGCTAATAGGAACTTCATCTACTATGGCACCTGTCAGACACCATGTTCCTAAACTTATAAACAGGGTGTCTTTCGGATCAGATGAAATTGCAGCAAATGCCGATCCTGTATCGTGACTTGCTGGTAAGACGACTTCTATTTCTGAATTTTTGTTTATAATCCCTTTTTTTATCTTTCCAATCTTTGTTCCTGCAGGAAGTATTTTTGGTAGTATATCTGGAATTTCAAATCTTTTTATTATCTCTTCATCCCAACTTCTCTTTCTATGGTTATATATCTGGGTGGTGGTGGCCATAGTAAAGTCTATAGCTTTCTCTCCTGTTAAAAAATAATTGAACAAAGAAGGGATGGTCAGTAAATCTTTAGAAATCTCTAAGAAATCTGGCGCATATTTTTTGTAAGCTAATATCTGATAAAGTGTATTGAAGGGTTGGAATTGGGTTGGAGAATGTTCATATATCCATTGTTTACCTACTTTTTCAATAGCTTCTTGCATAACGTTGGTTTTAAACATATTTCTGTAGTGAATAGGATTGTTTATCAAAAATCCATTTTTGTTCAGTAACCCAAAATCGACACCCCAGCTATCTATTCCCAAAGAAAGTACTTCAAGACCCTTGTTTTGAGCAATATTTATGCTGTCAAGTATGTTGTTGTAGAGGTATAGAATGTCCCAAAAAGAGACACTATTTATTTCTACCCCATTGTTAGGAAAACGATTAATCTCTTGCAAAACAAGTTTATCGTTTTGTAGAGTTCCTGCAAAAACCTTGCCTCCTGAGGCACCTAGATCAACAGCTAAGTTAAAATATTTCAACTAAATCACCTTTTTGTTATTGTTTCAGATAAATTCTTGGAGAAACAAGAATACCCATTGGTTTAAGTCTGTATTCATATGACCATTGGTTTCCTGTGGTTCTCCAAGCATCTGGTCCAAACCAAAAATATGCGTCATTGCAATTATGAACCGTCCCAAATGAGTTTATTCTGTTACCATACGCTGTTATATCTATAGTATGTTTTCCTTTACCTACTTTGCCTAATTCTAGTACGTATGGAGCAAAGGCTATCTTTCCTTTTTCTTGACCATCAACCCTAACAGATAATAAAGGGTTTCTAAATTGTGGTACCTCAATTATTAAATCTCCTCCATCGCACTCCACTATGCAATGATAAGTTACATTGCCTGCATAAAAAGGAAGACCTTGGTTAACCCAATTTCCGAAAGTGAGTTCTTTTTGGGGTTCAACAATCTTTTTGTGTTTACCGCTAACCTTCACACCAAAATCTCCAAGAAGGTAGCACCATTCTACGTTAGTTTTTGAATTAAACGGAATTTCTAAAATTATCTCTGAAGTTCCTGGGCGAAGGTTTGGGATCTTGACTTTCTTAATACTTTTATCTACAAACCAACCTACAACTTCTGGTTCTACATGTTTCTTATTCACAAATATTTTTGTGTTTTCAACGTTTTCTAAGGCTAAACACGGATTTTTCAATTCTATATCCGATTCTATACTAAACTTAAGCTTCAATGCATGTTCAAAAGGTTCCTCTTTTTTATTTGTCCAAGGTTGAGCTAATTTGTTCATACGTAATGGGTAATTTAAGAGTTCTCTAAACTTATTATCTATTCGAAGTATCTCGTCTACCTGTTGCCAGTCTCCATCATCAAATGAATATTCTGCCATATCAAGTAATAGAACATTTGGTTCTGAAAGAGAATAATTTACTGGATCTTCTAATCTTATTTCTTTTGTTTCTTTCTCTACAATCGATAGGTTTTCTTTCTTCTTTTCACTTTCTTTAAAATTACTTGATTCAAGTTTTAATAGCAAACTATCATGGGGATAAAATTCATAATCAACAATAGTTTCACCGTTTATTATTTTTGGTTCAGTTTCTTTGATACTTCCATTAATTGTGTCATATATTACTGGGTTCCATTCCCCTTTTACAATAATTTTTATGCTTTCTTTTTCTGCTATATCTGGATTCTTCATTTTATACACATGAGAAATGAACAACCATTTATTTTTCCCTTCTTTTCTCATTTGATAAAACAGATTATCAGATGGAGATCCATCTTGTTTGATTATTTCTATGTTTCTGTATTGATTCAATTCTTGCATTAATTTACCTTTTGAAAACGGAATAACTGTTGACTTTTCTGCAAGTTTTTTTGCTCTATTTGATTCAACTGCATCAACAAATCGAGGCAGCTCACCCAAAAATACAATCTTTCCCCCCGCCTTTTGAAAAGCTTCTAATCTATCTAATGTGGTAGATCTTAATGTTTCACATCCAGGTACTATTATGACATCATAATTCATTGCTCCAACTTGAAAGGTTTTATTTTCCTTAATTTCCGATAGTGAGGGCAGCAACGATTCCGATATAAAGTCAAAATCAATTAGCCCAAATAGTAACCATTCAGTAATATTTCTAAAATTGTTTTCTAATTCTTCTCTTTTAATAGCAGTCTTATCTTTAGGTCCCCAATAAAGCCAATAAGATTCAATAGGGTGTATGACTCCTACCTTTACTTCTGGTGTTCCCCGAGTTAAAGCAGTGTTCAATCGTGCAAAATGGTCTTCAATCAAAGAATATTCTTTGTACCAAGGAATTTGATATCCAATGCTTGGAGGATAGTCTCTTTTTGCTTCCCCTTCCATTGACAGCCAAGTAAGATGGTGTACCCTGACTGTAACTCCTAAAGCAGCCTGCCAATCTCCAGCTAGTTTGTATCCTCTAAAATCAAAATCCCAATTTGTAACTCCGTATAATTCACTTAAAACGCCTTCTCTTGCGTATTGATGAGCAGCACTTTGAGCTTGTTTTGCTGTTGAAAACTCTCTTCTATCACACAACATATCTATTCCTGGAAGATGAAAAGATCTATAAGACCTCATTGCTTCACCAACACATGCTGTTTGAGATTCTAATGTCGGTTCTTCCATTAAATGACCGGTTAGTAAGATTCCATGTTTTTCACACCATTCTCCTATAGTATCAGCAAAAGCTTCAACAAATCTTTCGGTTAGATGATCGTGATACCTATACCTCACTAGGGAAATTTGACCGTTTGGTAACTCCCAAATCAATTCTGGCAAATGATCTAATATACTTTGATTGTAGGTGTTAAAATAACTTTCTTCAAAATCGTCTGTGAAAGGAATAATTATCTCACTTTTATCTTCAGAAAATTGTAGATAATCTATTTTTATAAATTGTGGTTCATCAGTAAAAATTGCAGGAATAGATTTGCCAAAATCTTCTCCTAGTTCTTGAAAATATTTTTCATGAGTTATCTCTACGAACTTTTCTATAGCCTTTTTATTAAGAGTATCTACGTAAGCTTGGTTATTAAACCAAGGATCATCTGCAGCTATTTCAAGGTATGCATACCATATTTTCGAATTATCTTTTGATTTTTCATCATCTTTTAGCCTTTTGTAACAGGCTAGGTAACCATTTTCCAAGATAATTTCATATCTAGCTAGCAACTTTCTTTTTTTGCCTTGTACTACTCTTCCATTTGCTCGCAAATGGTCTGCAACTGTTTCAGAATCATCGTACCAAAAGGGAGTAAAAATAATGAAACGCTGCCTGTACTTGTAATCTTTTGTTACATAACCTCCTGCAAAACCAGAAGGCCACCTGTCTTCATCATACAACCAGCATAACATATTTTCTTCTTTGGCTTTTTCATTACATAACTTAACTAAATCCATAAATTCATCGCTTAAATAATCGATAGCTAAACCTGTCCGTGAATGAATATGAAATCCGCCTATTCCCATGATCTTAAAGTTATCTATTTGTTCAAGCAAATCATCCTCGTTTAACTTCGAGTTCCAAGCCCAAAAAGGTGCTCCTCTATATTCACTTGTTGGGTTTTTAAATAACTCTTGTGATAAGTCTCTTGCATTCTTTGGATACAACATCTTTAGTCTCCTTTCATCTTACCTACCAGCTTAATATCCTAAGTAAATGTTCTTTTCCTCTTTAACAGTCAGAACAGTCGAAAAAAACCTCTAGTTTGTTAATATTTTACTACTTTCATCTTATTTTGACTACCCACCATGTGTTGTATTGTATTTCATCACTCATACAACCAACAACGAACCATTCTATTTTCGACAGATATTTCTTCTGGC
>NZ_DAOPSE010000043.1:0-8356 GCF_035349255.1 Defluviitoga sp.
GAATAATTGAATATTCATTACATTACGATTATTTTTCTGTGATACGTTTAGGTTTAAAATGGATGGGAATACCAGCAGGATATTCAAGAAGACCGTTTAAAAGCTATAATGATGAAGAAGAAAAAATAATTAAAAGAGGTTTTTTAGATTTGAAAGAAAGATATCATATTCAAGACGTAAAATTTTTAGACTTGTTGTAATTGTGTCTAAACTTTTTTAATTATGCTTCTTATATTAAGATAACAGAGTTTCTCAAGTTTTCTTAGAAAAATAGCGGGGTGTTTTTATTGATTAATATTAACAAATATGACACAGATGTCTTGATAATAGGTGGAGGATTGGCGGGTATCTCAGCAGCTATGGAAGCAGCTTCAGTTGGAGTGCAAGTAACAATGGTTGTGGCAGATAAACTATTCTCCGGGTCAAGCTTCAGCCCTTATACTTGGGGTTTAGGAATTGTCGCCCCTTTTGATGAGTTAGATAAAAAAGATTTTGTGGAAAATATTTACAGGGTTGGTTGTGGTTTAGTTTATAAAGAATTAAGCTACATTATAGTAGACAACATAGAAACAAGAATTAGAGAATTAGAAGATTTAGGAATCAATTTTAAGACGCCTCAAAATATCATGGGAGATGAAACGTTAATACCATGTTTTGATAATAAACATAGAAAATGGTTTGGCTTTACTTTTGAACACTCAAAGCAAATATTTTTTGAAAAAATGAAAGAACTAAATATAAATATATTAGAACATCAAAAAATTGTAAAATTATTTACAAATAAAGAAGTATTTACAGGTGCTCTTGGTATTAATGAAAATAATCAATTTATTTTTTTCAATGCATCTTCAGTTGTGATAGCTACAGGTGGTTTCGGCGGATTATACAAACATAACCTTAATACTGAAGATATTAACGGTGAAGGCCTTATTTTAGCATTATCAGCAGGATGTGAATTGGTGAATTTAGAGTTTCTTCAGTTTATACCTGGCTATTTAAAACCTAAATATAAAACTATATTTGCAGAAACAGCCTTTAAATACGCTACTTTAGAAGACGCTTATGGAAACTGTATTCTTGAAAAATATTTTCCGGAAGGTATTAATAAAAAAGAAATTATGGCTGAAAGATCAACACATGGACCTTTTAGTAGCAGAATGAATTCAAAATACGTAGATATAGCATTGTTCAAAGAAAGTCTTAGAAACCCAGAACTTCAAGGTGCTAAGGTAAAATATGACATTTCAATTTCAAATAGTGAAGGATTTTTGATTAAGGAATATTTTGAGTGGCTTAATCAAAGCAGAGGAATAAGATATAACGAAGAAATTATAATAACTACTTTTGCCCATGCAGCTAACGGTGGAATTAGAATAAATAAAAATGCAGAGACAACAGTAAAAGGAATATATGCTGCTGGTGAAGTGACCGGAGGAATGCATGGAGCAGATAGAATTGGGGGTTTATCTACAGCAAATGCTCTCGTTTTTGGAAAAATGGCAGGACAAAATGCTGCTCTATTTGCTAAAAATAAAAGAAGTCATATTAATGAAAGTATTATTAAACATGAAATATTTTCGTACATAAAAAGTATAAAAATCCCTAAATTCGAGCCAAATCTTGTATTAAGAAAAATAAAGGAACTAATGTGGGAAAATGGAAACGTTGTTAGAAATGCTAAACAGTTAAATTATGCTATTAAACAAGTAAAGGAACTAGAGAAAGATTTTGATAGAGAGATCGACTCTTTCAATGAAATAAATTTTATTAATATTATTAAAGCAAAAAACTATATAGATTTATCTTTAATTTTACTTACCACTATGTTATTAAGGGAGGAAAGCAGAGGATCTCATTATAGAGAGGACTATCCAAATCAAAGAGATGAATTCAATAAATTTATAATTGTTTCACAAAACGAAAATGGAGTTGTCAAATATAATATGGAAAGTCTTAATAATAAGATATAAATTTACTTTTTTCGGAAATTAATTACTTCCATCAAGACAATTTCTTGGAAAAATATTTGGTGATCTTTAGTATTTGTAAAAAAGTTAAAGAAATTACATTAATAAATTAAAAAGGGAGGATAATAATCCTCCCTTTATTCATTTGCTGTTAATGGGTTCCCTATCTTCAAAATTCCTGTATCAGTGATTTCAAGAAAATGGGTTCTAGTATCGTGAGCACAAAGTCTGCAACCATCTATTCTAAAAAGTCGAACTATCTCTCCAATAGGTTTTCCATATATTTTTGCTGTATATTGTGACATTATTAATTCTTTTGCTAAAACCATGGTTCCGTCAACAATGTGCCCTACTGCATATCCTCCTGCAGCCTCAGCAGTTAAATCTTCGTGACCCGACCTTTTTTGTGAAACTAATAACGCTGTTTGACCTTGTTTCTTCAAAAAATTATAAATCTTTCTTACCACTGTTCTCGCTAACATCTCTTTATTTTCATAAAAACCAGTTATTGAATCAATTATTGTGATACTTACATTGTATTTTTTTATTACATGTTCTAATGTTGCTAGAAGATTTGGAATATTTTCGCGCAATGAACTATATGAAGCAGCATCAATTAGAATAATTTGATCCTCTATCTTTGAAAATTCAATTCCCATAGCTTTAGCTCTTTCATTAAGAGAAACTGCTACAAAAGCAGCCGGTGTTTCAGCTGTTACAAACACAACGCTCCTTCCACTTTCAGCTTGTTTAACAGCAAATTGCTCAGCTAACAATGTTTTCCCTGTATCAGATGACCCAGTTACATTAAATACACTAAAAGAAGGTATACCTCCTAAGGATTTCTTAACCACCTTTTTATTAACTATCTCTGTGGTAAAAAAGAGATCATCTAATCCTTCTACTCCACTTGCCAGACCCTCAATTTTTGGGGCTTCTTTTATTGCTTGTGAAATTTGACTTATTCCTTCTAATACTACTTTAGGTTTTTCAAAATCAAGTTCGTCCATTGTCTCACCCCTTATCCTAAATTTGGAGGTCTACTCATTTTTTCTCTAGCATACTGTAAGCAAGTTTAACTATGGCTCCTGCAGTATGACCTTTCAAATCTCTTCCTTCTTCTTCCATAAAATCTTTTAATTTTTTTATCCTTTCTTTGGCATATTCTGGATCAGCTTGTAATATATTCCTCACTGATTGCTTAGTGATACCAAGTTCTTTGGCAATTTCCTCATCAGTTTTATTATATTCTTCTTTCAAGACTACGGCAAATGCCGCTCTTGCTAATGCTGGCAACCAAGTCAAAGATCTATATTCACATAATTGTTTCAGCCCACCAACTAATTCAATCGCTTTTAAAAATATTTTTTGAACCTTTTCTTCAGGATTAACATTGATGATTTCTTCTTCCTTTACCATCCTATCACCCTCCCTTCAAGATCGTTATTGACTTGATAATTTTGAAATGCCTAACCATTCATTTTTTATTGTTTTATATTTAGAAAGTGTACAAGATTATGGGAATGAAACTTAATAATTTTTTTCACTAATATTTTACCACTAAAAGTCAATACTGTATAATCTATATTAAATTTTTATTTTGTTTTTTAAATTCAGTTAACATTTGAAATTTTTTATCAGCAAATAGTAACATTGTTTTAATAAATAATTATTTCATAGTACGACAACAAAAACTATTATAATAATTAAAGTGAATTGGAACAATAAAATTATGCTCCTTATTTTCTTGCTAGTACATAATAATGACTACTTCGCGAACCATCTTTTCTAATATCTTCTACATAAAGCAATCTTTGAATATCAAAATTACGTAGAAGTTCTTTTACCTCTTGTTCATCAACGTAATAATGAGGAAGCCCCTTTTCAATTCCTTCTTGTTTAATGATCGTATTTTCATCAATTTTGTGATTTATATTTTTTAAGTAAGAAGTGTTATTTTTAGAATTGAGGGTTACAAATAATTCTCCATCTGATTTGAGGACGCGCTCAATTTCTGAGATAACCTTTTTAATACCCTTGGAATCTGTGTGATATATAACATGAAATGAAAAGACTGCGTCAAAAGTAGAATTTTCAAAAGGTAAAGAGTGCATATCACATAGTCTTACGTCTATTTTGTAATCTTTTTGTTTACAAATGGCTTCAAATTTCTCAATTGCGCTTGGTGAACCATCAACTGTAGTAACTTTAAAACCTTGTTCATAAAAGTATAACGAGTTTCTACCAAGGCCACAACCAAGATCTAAAATATTGTTTTTGCTTTCTTTTTTCCAGCGAATGGAAAGAGGATATACAACTGATTCCGGCTTTAACCAACGGTCATCATTTACATTACTCCAATCCCACACACCGGAAATAGAATTCACATTCTCCATATTTTTATCGCCTCTATTTCTTAAAATTAACAGTCATAGGTAAATAAATCTCAAAAAAAGCCCCCTGAAAATCGTTTAGTTTCATCTTTGTTTGTAAATCTAGCTGCTTGAATTACTCTATCGGCAAGTCTCGAAAAAGGAAGACTTTGAAGGTACACCTTTCCTGGACCCGTGAGTTGAGTTAAGAAAATCCCTTCACCACCAAAAAGTGCGTTTTTAAAACCACCTATAAATTTTATGTCATAATCAACGGTTGGAGGAAATCCAACTATACATCCTGTATCTACCCTCAATGTTTCTCCTGGTTCCAAAAATTTTTCTATAATAGTACCTCCAGCATGAATAAACGCCATGCCGTAACCTTCTAGCCTTTGGAGAATGAATCCCTCTCCGCCAAATAGACCTGTCCCAATTTTTTTTACCAATTGAATTTCTATTTCGATGCCATTTGCTGAACAGAGATAACTGTTTTTTTGACAAATAAATTTACCGTTAAATTCGAATAAATTAACAGGTATAATTTTTCCAGGATATGGAGCTGAAAAAGCTACTCTGGCTTTTCCTGAACCTGAATTAACAAAATTTGTTATAAAAAAACTTTCACCAACCATTGTTCTTTTAAAACCTTTGAATATTCCTCCTTCGGCTTTGGTTTGCATTTCAATATCATTATCCATATACATTAAAGCCCCGGCTTCTGTTCTAACTCCTTCTTTAGGATCTAATTCTATTTCAACTAATTGCATATCGTCTCCATATATTTTATAATCGATAATATCTGCCATTTTCTTTACCTCCCTTTGTCAATATGATTGATAAGTTTAACATATTGTAATTTTAAAAAAATTATTTTTCAAAAAACATTTTCTAATTGTTTAATTTTTGTCTTATATTATATATTAAAAAAATAAAATATACAAATTCTATAAAAAATATATTGATTTATTCTTGATTTAAATATTATATAATTTATCAGCAGGAGAAAATATAAAGGACCAGAAGATTGAGACAATTGAAGATATTGCTATAGATTAGATAACGAATCATAAGGATGGGGTCCAAAGGAAAATTTAAAAAATTTTAACACCATAAATTCAATGAGAGAACAAATTTTTTATATGAATTTAATTCCAAATAAACAATTAAAACATTAGAAATAAAATATACAATTATGAGTTTATTCTTAATTTTTTCTTATTGATTTTTTTATAATTTGTGTTATAATAATAATGAGGATAGTTCAAGCAAATTAAACAGGGAATTAAATTCCGAGGGCTTCGCCCTCGAGATTTTTTATAAATATAGCTACAATAGTAAGGTAGGCAAGGAGGGTATAACATGCTTTCCAACGAAGAGTTAAGACAGTTAATTTGGGAAAAATCAAGCGAAATTGCTGAAAAAATGGGACTTGAAATTTTTGACATATCTATAAGAGGGAGTCGAAAAAATAAAACTGTCGAAATAATTATTGATAATCCAAGTGATTATGTGTCAATAGGTGATTGTGAAAGATTTTCAAGGACCATAGAACCATGGCTAGATGAAATAAACATTTTTGATAGTAGTTATTACCTAGTTGTTAGTTCTCCAGGATTGGATAGAAAATTGAGAGGCAGAAACGATTATATAAGGTTTAAAGGTAAATTAGCTAAATTTATTTTAAAAGGAAATGAAGCCAAAGCAATAACAATAATTGGATATATCGATGACGTAGTGGGAGAAATATTGAAAGTAAATGAAAAGGAATCGCATAAAATTATAGAAATCCCCTTAAACAACATTGAAAAAGCTAATTTAGAAATAGATTTTTAAATTAAAGCTTCGAGGAGGTGGAAAAAGATGAATTTGAATTTGTTAGAGGCTATAGATTCTTTAGAAAAAGAAAAAGGTATTAGCCGCGATTATCTAATTGATATTATCACCAAATCTATCAAAAGCGCATACAAAAAAAATTACGGGTCCAAAAATGTTGAAATAGACATTGATAAAAATCTTACAAGGTTAAACGTTTATCAAGTATGGAATGTAGTAGAAGTTGTTGAAAATCCAAAAGAAGAAATTTCTTTAGAAGAAGCAAAAAAGATAGACCCTAAAATTGAGATTGGGGGAGTAATAAAAAAGAAGGTAAATCTAAAAAAAGATTTTAATAGAATTGCAGCACAGACAGCTAAACAAGTTATTTTGCAGAATTTAAAAGAAGTTGAGAAGCAAAAATTATTTGAAAGATATTTACCTTTAAAAAATAAGATATCTACAGCAGAAGTCATAAGAGTCACAGGCAGTTATATAGATATCAGAATTGGAAAGCTCGAAACAAAACTGCCTGAGAAAGAAATGATTCCAGGAGAAACATTTAATAAGGGTGATTTGATAAAGGTATACATAAAAGATATTCAAAATACATCTAAAGGTCCGAGAATAATGGTATCGCGAACAGCACCCGAATTTGTTTGCGAGCTTTTGGCAAGTATCGTACCAGAGATTGATGAAGGAATTGTTAAAATCGTTAAAATCTGCAGAGAACCTGGTATAAGGACTAAAGTTGCTGTAGAAAGCACACTTCCAAACGTCGATGCTGTTGGAGCATGTATAGGAGAAAAAGGGTTTAGAATCAATGAGCTTTTAAAAGAACTTAAAAATGAGAAGGTCGATATAATTGAATATTCTGATGATCCAAAAATTTTCATCAAAAATTCTTTAGCTCCAGCCGAAGTTGAAAATATTATCTTAAATGAAGAAGAAAGAACAGCCTATGTGTATGTCCCAGAAAATCAATTTTCATTGGCTGTAGGAAAAGGCGGCCAAACGGCCAGGCTTGCCGCAAAAATTACTGGCTGGAGGATAGATATTCATCCATTAAATTAAAACTAAATCTATAGCTAAAAAATTGCCGTGCGTTATTAAAAACACACGGCAATTTTTTATGCTTGACATGGAGTTAACTCCATGGTGTATGATTGAATTAATAGGTCTGAAAAATTTATTTAAAGGGGATGAAAAATCATGAAGAGATGCGAAGAACAAGATAATTTCATAACAATAATTCGAAATGGTTCACAAGAACCATTTAAGGGTCCTGAGAAATGGTTTACTAGAGATGTTATTGTTGAAAATCTTTTTCCAGAGAATAATCTATTCCCTTATAGTGGAAGTTTAGTCAAATTTCAGCCTGGAGCCAGAACGGCTTGGCATACCCATCCTATCGGGCAGAGATTGATTATAACTAAAGGAGTTGGGTGGGTACAACAATGGGGTGAGCCAATCGAAGAGGTTAGAGAAGGTGATGTTGTTTGGTTTCCTGCTGGTGTTAAACATTGGCATGGTGCAACACCTACAAGTTCAATGTCACATATAGCACTTTCAGGTGTTTATGAATCTCAAGCAGCAGAATGGATGGAAAAAGTGAGCGATGAACAATACAACAAAAAGAATAAAAAGCAAGCTTTAACGCTCAAACAAGAAAATATGGTTACTATCTCAGCTTTCACTGCAATTGGTTATTTGCCTAAACTAAGAATTGCATTGAATAACGGACTAGATGCTAGACTAACAATAAACGAAATCAAAGAAATTCTTATACAATTATACGCATACACCGGATTTCCGCGCAGTTTAAATGGACTTATCGCATTTATAGAAGTTATTGAAGAAAGAAAATCAAAGGGAATCGATGATGAACTTGGGGAAGAAGCAAAAGCTTTACCCACTGATAAAAGTAGCATAGAACTGGGAACAGAAATTCAAACGAAATTAGTTGGATCACCTGTCTCAGGAAAATTATATGAATTTGCACCTGCAATAGACAAATTCCTGAAAGGACATTTGTTTGGCGACATATTTGGACGTGGTGTTCTTGATTATCTAAGTAGAGAAATGGTTACCATAGCAGCACTAGCCAGTATGGATGGGGTAGATTCACAACTAATGTCTCATTATTCAATGGGTTTAAATGCTGGACTAACTGAAGATCAGTTAATGGGTATAATATCTGTT
>NZ_DAOPSE010000044.1:0-7961 GCF_035349255.1 Defluviitoga sp.
GGATAACCAACAACAGATAATAACATTTTTTTATTCGAAATTAATAAAAATAATTGGTAAAGTACGTTTTATTAAGTTGATTAGTTGAGGAGTTGATTAGTTGATAAGTGAGGATTAGAGATGAGGAGACGGAGGAGACTGGGTGACTGGGTGAATAGGAGATGGGGTGACGAGGTGACGGGGAGAAGAGGTGAAGGGGAGAGGGGGAGAAAAGGAGACTGGGTGACTGGGAGAGGATATTAGTTTTAAGTTAGTCCACAGATGAACACAAATGAATACAAATTAAAGATAAATGTTGAGGAGTTGATTAGTTTAAGTAAAAAATTTAAACTACATTTAAGCAATTATGCTTGTTTGCTGTATTTGGTATTACTTTTTAACTTTTCTTTTTTCTAATTATCTTTATACTTATCATAAATATCTCTCAGGAATTCGTAACCTCTTTGTGCATATGTATTGCATATTTCACGTGCTGTACCTTCATTACCTTCTTTAAAAAGAAATTCTATTATTGAACAGATATGTTTCTGGTCATAATAATAAGGGGTGAAATTTTCTAGTATAATTCGAAATATTTCTCCTATGTATTTAGATGTTTCTTTATTATCACCATTCTCTTTGATCTCATCTAAATATTCGATAAAGTCTGATGAATTTAAATCTAATCTCAGATATTTTGCTGATAACTTTAACCATTCTATATTTTCTTCATCAATTTTAGGTAAAAATACTGTCAATTTTGTAACATCTGAGAGAATCTCTTTATCATTTTCATCAATGCTCTGTTTGTTTTTATATTTAATGTATAACCACGCCCAGAATTCAATTATCTTTTCTCTAATATTTTTGCTTATGTTGTCATCTTTAGTAAGATAGTCTTTCTGCATCCAGAAGAAGTGAATGATAGTTGCAATTTGTTCATAATTAAACATATCCAATATTTTTTTAAACAAACTTTCTTCCTCATTCAATGTTTCATTATTTCTCAAATAGCCTATAGCAATATGCTGAACTATTAGTTCATTACAATTATATATTTTTTCTTTAAAATTATAAACAATGCCGTAGTAATAATGGGATCTCATCAAATTATAAAGATCATTATAAACTCTACCTATGGATAAATATCCTATCATAAAAGCTTCCCAGTATTTGGTGCCCTTTTCATCTTCTATGGATTTTATTTTTTCCTTAACCCATTCTTGGTCCAAATAATAAAAGCAAGGTAAGTATTGCCCAAGACAGGTATACCCCTCGATGACTTTTTTATCTAATATTTCTTCATATTTTTGTTTTATTTTAATTGACCATTTTGTATCACTTTTGATGCCTTTTTTTTCATTAACACGAGCCTTTCTTAAAGCAAGATTTATAAGTGCAGATATTGTCTTTTCCCAGGGAGTATACCATAGATAATCGGTTATCTCATTATTTTCTTCAACTTTTAGGTTATTCAATAACATAAAAATGATCTTTTCTGCATGTTCTAAGTGCTTTTCATGAAAAGCCCACAAGTCATCTCTTGTACCATACTGCATTATTTCAGAAACTGTACCTACAATCCATTCATGAGTAGTGTGACAGTCATCTATTATAAATTTATCCTTCCAGAATTCTTTACGATTAATATATTGTTCAATGAAATTGAGTAATGTTTCCCAATCTATTTCTTTTTTTTCTTTCCAGGCGTCTTTTATCCCTTGTAAAATATTGTTAATGTAGAAATAACCAGTATTAACAAATGGGGCAATATCTTCAGTAAATTTTTCTGTATTTTCTTTAGCAATTTCAGCCAATAAATTAGCAAGTCCATCAATAGTTGGTCCATCCCTAAAGTCTCCAGTTCTAAATTTTTCTAGATATTCAGCAAGTTTATCATTAGGCATTTTCATAATTTCATCTTTCGTTAATGGCGAAGGTCCTGGCCCATCAAGTATTTCAACTTTTCCTATAGTTGATTTGAGTTCCACATCAACATTTGTTATTTTTTTCATTTCATCATAAAGATTTTTAAAAAACGGGTCATGAGATAGAGCTTCGTAAATTTTCTGTTTATGTATTGCGATATGTGTCTCATCTTCATTTTTAAAGTCGTGCATTTTTACAGAATTATCGATTTTTTCCTTAAGTATTTTTCTTCTCTCGTTGGTCAGGTTTTTGAGATTTTTTAATACATACTTTAGTTCATCTCCATAATGTGATTTATTAGCAAAAATTAATTCACCTGCATACTTTGCTACTAATTCCCAAAACAACTCCTCATATTTGTCCATATTTTGCCCCATAACATAAAGTGCTATTTTGGGAAAGTATAAATCTTTATCTTCAAGAAATTTTTTTAATATTTCTTTAGTAGCATTACTATCGTGGTTTGCTTTTGCTAGCAGGACTCTTTTGAGAATAAAAGTTAATATGTCTAAAGCCGAGTCTCTAGAGAACATATCTTCATTGTAAGAAGAATTACCTATATGTATCACATATTGCTCATCTTTAGGCATTGGTTTTAACTTCGTAATCAAATCTTTAACGACTTTTTCTGAACATTTAATGCCAATATCTTCGGAATATTTCTCAAAGGTTTCTTTTAACAAGTATGGGTCTATTATAGTATTTATAGGCTTTTCTTTCAATGCTGTTATATAGTCAATAATTTTCTCTGCTTTTTGAATATCATCTGGATTATCTGTCAAAAATTTTGGTAACAAATTTGTCGTAATTTCTGAACCTTGCAGTATATTATCAAACCTTGAGTCAAGCCAGATGGGAATTAAATCAATAATTTCAATAGGTATTTTATCATTTGGGATATTGCAGAGAATTTTTACAAAGTAATACCATGTGCGGTAGTTATCTAAAACTTTATTATTATCAATGTGATATTGGGAAACATCACTTATTATGTTGATTAACTCTTTAATATATTTTTCATTTTCTGGCTTATCAACTTGTTGGGAGACTTTTTCTAGATAAGGGAGAACATTCCATTGAGGGATAAAGAAAAATCCTTTTTCAGTCTCTTGGGGTTGAGTATTTAGATTTGGTTTAAAGTAGTATCGTTTTTTTAATTTATCAAACCATTCAATATGCTGCAATTTTCTAAAAAAATATTGCTTTTTGACTTCATCTTCATCATCGTTAAATATATTTTTTAACGTTTCTAAAATTTCTTGAGTTGGCTGTTTATTTTTTAAAAATGTATCCATTAGCTGAGTAATTTTAATATAATCTCCAACTAAATGTGTTAGAATTTTTTCAAACCTTTTCCATAACTCATTAAATATTTCCTTTTCTCGTGGTGTTTTCCATGCTCCATGTCTATGAGCATATTTATGAAATTCTTTTGCAGTATTATGCCATTCTTGTACAAATTTATCATCCTTATTTGATCCTAAAGCCTTGCAAATTTCATCAATATGAGTTGATTTATTTATTTCATTTCCACAATTGTCGCACTTTTGGATTTCCCCTTTATTCGGTTTATGACCTGAATTTAAAATATCTTTTATACCGCCTTCTATCTCTCTTGCTATATGTGCAAGTAAATAAGATTTTGAAGTCAACTCACTATTAAATATTACTACCCCATCATAGTATAGGGATGCTACTTCTTCTCCTATTTGTTTTAATCCATCATAAATTCTTTGTTGATAAACTTCCAATTTTATATTTTTCAATGATTTTTCTAATTCCATATTTTACACACTTTTTGCCTTATCTAGCCTAGCTTTTGCTAACTCGGCTACTGACCTAAAAACATCCTTTCGTTCTTCTTTGTTAAGTCCCAGGTCATCAATTAGGGTCGGGCAAAGGATTGGGCTACTGCTCATGAATAGGACGAGTTTAGTTAAAGTCGTTTTACCCGCATCTATCTCTCCTTGCAAACAAATGAAGGATCTTTTTAGCTATTTGTGGTAGCTCTTCTATCGTTACATTTTTAAAACTTTCAATTTGTTGCATATATTTTAAGTAGTTTACATTAATTTTTTTGATAAAAATTGTAAAATTATTTAAGCAAATTTACTGAAAAAATATAAAATAAAAAAAGGTTCACTTCAGTGAACCCTTTTCTCTTATGAAAAAATTGTTTCAAACCAGAAACACCTCCAGTGCAAAATTAATAAAATCTTTTAAATGAAAAATTTTTTTTAGTTTTTTATTTATATGGTCATAATTAATAGTATTATTGTATGTTTTTAGGAGATTGTTTTTAAGGGCTAAAGCCCATACTTCTTTTTTTGTTATACACTAAAGGTCAGTGTTAATGGGCGTATGGTAATGCGCTCCTACAATGCGTTTTTTGGGATAATCATCTAAATCGAGATATTACTTTTTAATTTTCATGGATTGTCTGTTAAAAACTGCAAGAGTTCATCCATATTTTCAGGTATTGCACTAATTTTATTCGTTTTAGTGTCCACCAAAAACATTACTGGAACTGAAAGTATAAAATAAGCATTGGCTTCTGAACTGTTTATTCCCCCTTCACATCTTTTATGCTTCCACCCTTGCAGTTGACTTATAGTATTTTCCCAAGCAGCAATTTCGGTTTCAGTTTCATCAAGACTAAGAGCAAGGACTTCTATGAGTTTTTGATTACTTGATTGTTTCCACCAATTGTAAAGTTGATTAACGAGTTCTGTACAATGTCCACAATCTGCACTATAGAAAAGAAGTAATTTGTATTTACTATTGGTTTTGTATTTACTAAACAGAACCTCTTTGCCGTCATTATCTTTAATCGTAAAATCGGGAGCTAAAGTACCTACTGTTAGTGTTTTCATCCCTGCAAGTCGTTTTTCTATCGCTTGTCTTTTAGTTGTTAGGCAATTAGGATCGTTAAGATATGTTTCTAACATTTCTATACCAGCAGGCATATTTATACTTTCATATCCTTTGTAAAAATAATCAACCATCCAGCCATACACTTTTGGATGTCCGAGACGAGCTTTTTCTATAGCTGTTTTTCCAATAAGAGGAAATAGTGAATCTAATTCCTGTTGTGTTTTAGCGGTAGAAGCATACATGTTCACATAGGTGGTAATAAAATTGGTTAGCTCCTGTGTATGAAGTAAAAAAGTATCATTAAAATCTATCCCATCAAAATAATGTGATAATACACTTTGCATTCGGGCAGATTCGTCTCCTTTAAAATCAATTTGTGGCACATAGTGAAACTGAAATATATGGCTCACAAACAAGTCATTATATTTGGTGGTTTGTTCTTTAAGCCATTGATTATAATTATTGCGTCTTTTTTCATATTCTTCTATTCCTTGCTGATAAAACTCTGATTGTATATCGTCATAATTGAGTAAAAAGTTTTGCAGTAAACCCAATTTTTCCTTTTGTTTGTTGTTTTCTTTGTTAAAGTAGGCAAGCACAGTATTTTCTTTTTCATCTTTTTGAAAATAGGTACTGTCATTATTATTACAATACATAGGATTTACCCATAATTCTAAATCCTGATTGTTAATAATAATGTACTTTTCGCAAGGATAGGGAGTGCTAGTTTCTTTTTCTTTATAATCAAATCGTAATACAAATGCGCCGGGTAAATTAATATTTGAAATAATAATACTGTCTGTTTCGCCATTTTTAATACCCGATTTTTCCAAAATAGTTTTATACGCATTTGCTCCGTATAAAGGCATCAGGCTTACTTTACTTTCGGCAACACCGCGAATATGAAGTTTTAGAGTTACTTCCTGAGCAGAGCAATTGAAAGTTTGTAAAGTAAAAAAACAAAAAGTTGAAAGTAAGATTAACGATAATTTTACTGAAAGAAAAATTTTGCTTCCCATAATATTTTTTGCAAAATTATTAAATTTTTTTTCTTATTACGAAATAAATGAGATAGTATTAATTTCCATAGAAATTATGTATGTATTTCGATATAATCTGGTAAATAATTAATAAAAATATCTATGAAAGGTGTTACACAGATGAAACAGATGTCATCTTCTTTTGAAAAACACAGATGCTTTATAGAAGATATTGTGAAGAGAGCAAATAACTGCACATAAAATCCCTTTTCAGGCAATTGAAAAACAGTTTAATATGGAACCATAAATTTTAAATAAAATCCATTACTTTTTTAAAAGTAAAATTGTATATTTGTAAAAAATAAAAGTTCAAGTTTTAATAAACAACCATGTGAAACTTGACAGTTAAAACCTAACGACAATGAAGAAGTTTTTTAAAATATTAGGAATTATATTAGGATCAATTGTGGCTCTACTTATTTTGATTGGAATCGTGGTGTTTGGCGGTTCTTATTTGTTAGACGCTAAAAAAGAAGTTGAAAATCCTGTCTATCCTCCAGACAAAACATGGACTTTTACCGCGGAGTTTTATGACACTGAGAACAAACTGACCAGAACTGACACATTAAAATTAAAAACTATTAATCAGCGTTTTATGCTGACTCAGAACAAAATAAAATGGATTTTAAAAAGTGGCAACAAAACTTTAGAAGAAACTACGGGTATTATTGAAAATGAAAAAAGACTGTGGATTCACCCTCCGAGATTTGATGATTATTTTGAATTTACTGAGTATTCAGCATTTCCAGAAGTAAGACGACCAATTTCAATCGACAATAAATGGGGAGCTCAGTTAATGCTTGGAACCTATGCTGACAAAGAAATGGGAAATAAGATGACTGTAGAATACAGCATAATAAATATTGACACAATAAATACAAGCCCGACAATTACAAATGTTAAAATTCTTGGTAAAGGCAAATCCGGACTTGGGACTTACACTTGCGAAATGGACTTTCATGAGAGAAAAGGGTTTACCAAATTGACATATTTAAAACAGAATAATGAAAAATTAATTATTCAGCTAATTGACGAAAGATAAAAATAAAAAGAGAAAATTGGTGGAAAGAAGTATTGCAAACTAGAAAATTTGTGTATAATGAAAACTAAAAGAAAAAACGAAACGCTAACAAAGGATATACGCCATAAAAACAGTTTATACCCTCCTCCCCTTACCCACATTTCTAAAACCCACCTATTACAAAAAGGAAACAGTAAATTATTATAATGTTGTTGACTTCATTTAACTTCATTTGAGGAAAAGAGAGAATGAAATTGGGTTCTATAATGTTCATTGTGGATAAATTATTTTACCACAAAGTTCACAAAGAGTAGTCTATTAACCCTGACCTTTAGGTCAGGGTATGTCATAAAAATAGCTATGGGCTTTAGCCCTGAAAAGACAAAATCCCAAAATCCTTTAATCCCACAAATCCCAGTTCATACATTTTTCTCTATGTTCTTTGTGCCTTCTTTGAGAACTTTGTGGTTAATATTTAACTGTCCAATAATAAAATATAAAATTAATCTTTATTAATCTTTACCCATACAAAACATTATAGAACCAATTTTAGTTTTAATAAACAACCTTGTGAAACTTTACAATTATCAATTATAAAAGTTTAAATGATTTTCTGTGATACGGACTAATACCAAAATCTACAATTGCTTGTCTGTGTACTTTTGTTGGATAACCTTTGTTTTTTGCCCATTGATACATAGGATAATCATTGTGAAGCATAGTCATATATTCATCTCTGTATGTTTTTGCTAGAATAGAGGCTGCTGCTACATGATAATAAGTATTATCAGCTTTTTTTATAGTTTGATAAGGTAATTCATTATATCGAATAAAATAGTTGCCATCAATGACAACGAATTCTGGTTGAATATTTAAATGTACTAATGCCCTATGCATAGCTATCATAGTAGCTTGTAGTATATTAACTTCATCGATTTTTTCGTTAGATACAAAGGCTACAGAGTAACTGACAGCGTTGGCTTCGATGATTTTGCGGGCTTCCTCACGTTCTTTAGCTGTTAGTTTTTTAGAATCTTTTATTAATGGATGAGAGAAATTATCTGGTAAAATAACTGCAGCAGCAAACACAGGGCCAGCTAAACAACCTCTGCCAGCTT
>NZ_DAOPSE010000045.1:0-6289 GCF_035349255.1 Defluviitoga sp.
GAGGAATTAAAACTTTAGAAAATCTTGCGAACATATAACGTTGAGAAATCATAACTGTTTTAAATATTAAGTTTATAAGTTTGTTTGAAATGTTATTGGAGGAGCAAGAAATGGATTGGTTATAATGATAAAAAAGTGTATAATAATAAAGATGACAACTTTTGTTAAGTCTATTAACTAATACTTAAGAAAGGATATAGAAATATGAACAGAGAAATTGCTCCTAATATAATAGATAATAGTCAAGGGAGAGAGCTAGTTAGAGTTATAAAAGATCAGCTAAAAAAGTCTAAAGAAGCTAAATTTGCCATTGGATATTTTTTCTTAAGTGGATTTAATTTAGTGAAGGACGACTTTCCAAAGGATTATGAAAATAGGCCTTTTCTAAAAATTGTAATGGGAAATGAAACAACTTACCCTACAAAAGAAGAACTAGTAGAGGGATATAACTTACGTGAAATTTTCAAACAAAGGATGATAGAAGATTTGCAGAGCGAGCAGCTTAGTGATGAAGAAGTGTCTCAATTGAAGACATTAAGGGATTTTGTGTCTAATAACATAATAAAAGTAAAACTTTATGACAAATCAAGATTGCATGCAAAATTGTATTTATTTCTTACAAATCCAAAAGAACCTTATGGTTCATCAGGTTTGGCTGCAGTTGGTTCTTCTAATTTTACTTCTGTAGGAATTACTAGGAATAAAGAATTAAATGTATTGTTAACTTCACGAGATGAAGTTAATTATCTTAACAATTGGTTTGATTCCCTTTGGGAGGAATCGATTGAATTTAGAGAAGACTTACTTAAAGTTATTGATTTATCAGGAGTATTACCAAACAGCCCTTATCCAAAAATTGGAAAGATGGTAGACCCTCAAACATTATTCAAATATCTTGTATATAAATGGTTTGATGGAAGAGTTTTAAACTTATATAAGAAAGATGTTCTTATGGAATTTCAATTGGTAGGTGTGGTAAATGCTATTGAAAAAATAAATTTTTATAACGGAGTTATCCTTGCTGATTCAGTAGGACTGGGGAAAAGTTTCATCGCTGCAGCAATTATTGAAGAATTGCTAGAAGGGAGACACCCAAATTGGGTACCTAAAGGTAAAACCTCTTCAATAATGTTAATTTTGCCGCCTTCTATAATTAGTCAATGGGAAGAGTTACTTATTAAATCGTCCTATTTCTTGACAGACAAAATTACTGAAGTAAAAAAAGAAGAACATAATTTCAAAGTTTACTCAATACATAATCCTCAAGAACAAAAACATTTAGGAAATTTGGCTTTTTTATCTTTAGGAATATTCCAAAATTTGACAGAAGAAGAATTAAAAAAGATTGCAAAAGAATATGATTTTTATGTAATTGATGAAGCACACAAGTATAGAAATAGTAGCACAAACAGATGGAAAAACGCCAGAAAACTACAAAAAAAAGAAGATGGCTTTGCTAATAAATTTTTGCTTCTCACAGCAACGCCTCTAAATAACTCTATAAATGACATATATAATTTGATTCGAATATTTACAGATGACGCTTTTACACCTTTTTATGTAAAAGGAATACCAATAAATAACTTAATGAAAGAATACAAAAACCTAAAAAGAAGGCTGCAAAAAGAAAACGGCGATGATATTAAAAAGGAATTGAAAAAAATAGCTACAGAAATTAAACAAAATGTTCTTGATGAGATCATGATACTAAGAACAAGAAAATATATCACGGAACAACTTCAAGACCTTAAAATTGATGATAAAAATATTACATTTCATGATCCCAAACCATACACTCTAAATTATTATTCATTTTATACAAAAGAATATAAAACTTTCATCGAGACTGTAAGTAACAATTTAGATAAAATATTGTTCGAACACACAAAACTATATGGGACAAGATTTGTTGTTTTTGAAGAAGAGGCCGTAGAAGGAGAAGAATCTATAAAAAGGTTAATAGAGGTTGCTGATTTATTTAAACTTATACTGGGAAAAAGATTGGAAAGTGGAATATATTCTTTTGAAACCACACTTAGAAGGCTCTACGAAAAAGAAAAGATAATCTATGAATGTTTTAATTCTAAAGAGATTTTCTCTACTAAAAAAGAATTGGTAAACTTGATCAAAAAGGCCGTTGAAAAAGCAAGGATTGATAAAGAACTAGACGAAATCGAAGAAGAATATAGCATAGAAGAAGAAAGAGAAGAAACATGGTTTGATAGAGTGGAAAAATTGCTTTTAGAATATGCTAAAGAAGAGGAAATTCCTGGGAAACAATATTCAGAAATAGAATTATTACAGCTTGGATTAGGAAAGGTTTTACGAAATTTATGGAACGATCTAAAGTTAATGGATTGCATCTTCAACGAGCTGGATAAATTAAAGGAATTAAACACCAAAGGTCAATATAAGACTGTGGGATACGTTCCGAAAGAAAGCGAAGATATAACAAAAATACCTATTTATTCATATAAAAATGAACCTAAATTAGAATCTCTAAAACAAATGATTGCTAATCCTTTCTTTAAATCTCTAGAGTTAGAGAATATACCTTCGTTAAATCGAAAGAAAATCTTAATTTTTACACAATACAAAGATACTGCTTATTATATTTATACCAATTTAATAGACTGGATAGAGCAAGAATTAGACCTTCATTCGTGGCTAAAGGATAAAGACAAAATTAAAGTGGCTCTTGTAACTGGAGATACTGATATTGCTACAAAAATTAATTATATGAAGAGATTTTCCCCTCGAGCTAATGATGGATGGGAAGAAGTTAAAAAATACGGTGAGATTGAAATTCTTATTTCCACCGATGCTTTAAGTGAAGGTGTAAATCTTCAGGATGCTAATGCGGTTGTAAACTATGACTTACCTTGGAATCCAATGACTATTGTTCAGAGAGTAGGTAGAGTGAATAGAATAGGTAACGAGAAAGATATTGATGTTATTAATTATGTTCCTTCTGATGAAATAGAGGTAATTGTTGGTGTTCTTCAAAAACTTAAACAAAAAATTCAAGATATTACATTGGTTGTGGGAAAAGATGTAAAAATATTATCTCCTGATGAAGAAATAAGTATAGAAACATTTGGCGAGCGTATAAAAGATATTTCTAGTAAAACAGTATCCGAACTTGAAGAATATGGTATATCTCAGGACTTCAAAGAATTTATTCCAGAAGGTATGCCAAAAGAACAAATTGACGAATATAAACTATTAAATCTTATACAATATGACTTTGCCTATAAAGAACAAGACTTCATTGAAGTTTCGAAAATGAATGATGGCCCTTATTATTCCTATATAGAAGGAAATAATAAAGTTGTGAGTATATACGAGTTTTATCGAGGAAAATATAAAATAATGAAAAAAGTTATGTGTATATCAGAAAATGGGAAAATAGAATATAAAACGCCTCTTGAATTCATCAATTTGTTAACGCACAGAAAAGTTCAATCACAAAAAATTGACAAAGCAATAGAAAATTTAAAATCTATGAAAGAAGAAACAGAAAAGATCACAGAAATATTGAATAAAAGTTCTAACCAAGAACAAAAAGGTTTTCTTAACAATTTATTTAATGCTTTACTCGTTGAAAGGGAAAAGGCAAAAGACATTGAAAGTGAGTTTTATGTGGTTATGAATACTCTTAAAAATATTCCTTATTATTTATATACAAAAGAAATCAAAAAAATTCTTGCTGAAAATGAGTTTATTGAAGTGAATAAAGATACAATAATTATAAAAGATTATAAAAGTACCGTAGAAAATCTTTACAGTTTTTTCAAGAACCAAGGATTAACAGAAGTTGAATCATTAAAAATCACAGTAAATCATTTGGGGTGGTTTTATGAAATCTAAATTAAAAGAAACTATACAAAAAGAACTCGATAAATACCAAACGAAAGAAATACTCATAGATGGTAAAACTTATGCTCTATACGTGGTACCAGAGTATTGTGATGAGCACATTGCCTTATTTGAAGGATTTTTATTTGCTGAAGTGAAAAACAAAAGCAAGTTTGCTTACTTTAAAACTCAGTATAAAACGTCTGCTGGTGGATATACTCCCCGAATAGGAATCATAATTTATGAAGAGCTACTACTTATAAAGGATTTCAGAAAAAACAAATACATTCTTAAAACAATTAACAAAATTAATAACTTGTTTTTAAAGAAGCTTAAAAATTCAATAAAAGAACCTAGTGAAGATAGTTTTAATGATCTGTTCGATAGGACTGATGTGATAGAAGAGTTTTATATACTATACAAAAATTCTAGAGAATTTTTGCTCAAAAATGTTTTGGGAATATCAGAAGAAGAAAAGAGAAAAGAATTTGTCGATAACTTCATGATGCAAATGCTCACACTTTGGTATTTACAGGAAAGAGGTTTTTTCAACAAGGATGCAAAATATTTTATCACTAAATTTAACGAACTGACTCAAAAAAAACTTTTTAACGAATTTAAAAATTATTATGATTTTCTCAATTATCTCTTTGACAAAATGAGTAACGAAGAAAGCAAACAATATATTGAAGACCAGAATATTGGGAAAATAGTTGTTATCGGACCTGCTGCTTTTTTAAATGGAGAAGAATATAGCGAAGCAGTATCTATTCCAGATGAATGCTTTTATAAAAATGAACTGACAGATAAACTAATAAGTCAAGACCCTAAAAAAATTAGTTTTGATATTCCTCTATTAAATCTTTTTGAAAGTAGAGATTGGACAGAAGGAAATATTGATGAATTTGTTCTTGGTGCAATATACGAAAAGCTAATTACTGGTGAGGAAAGAAAAAAACAAGGTGCTTATTATACCCCTGAGGAAATAACTTCTTATATATGTAAAAACTCTATCGAACAATTTCTTGTCGATCAAATGAAAGAAAAATTTAATACAAATTATAAATCGATAGACGATATTGTAGATTCTGGAGATGAAGAAGTTTTAGTGGAATTGTTTGAACATCTAAAAGAAATAAAAATACTTGATCCTGCGGTTGGTTCAGGACACTTTCTTGAAAGTGCGATAAACGTATTGGTTAATATATACGAAAAGATATGGAATAAAGCGAAAGATCTTAATATTAAGAAAGGACTTAACATTGTATCTACAGACGAAAAAGGCAAAATAATAACTATAAACTTGTTAGAAATTCAAGGAGAGGATAAATTTAAACTTTTAGTTAAATTTTTCATAATTCTTTCAAAAAATATTTATGGTGTTGATATAAATCCAACTGCAATTAAAGTTGCAAAAGCAAGAATGTTTTTAACTCTTGCAAAACATTTTAGGATAGAAAAAGAGAATGGAATTTTTATTCGATTTCCTAATGTTCATTTTAATTTACGAGAAGGAAATTCACTCATTGGTTATGTAGATTTTAATAAAGAAGAGAAAAAAAAAGGTAACCCACAGCTTGTATTATTTGATATTAATTTGCAAGAAAGCCAGAGAAAATATATTTCCGAAGAAATTGAATTGATGTCAGATTTGCAAGATTATTTAGAAAAAACTACTAAATTCTTGTCAATTAATGGAAATCTAATACAAGAAATTAAGAATTTGAATAAAATATTATCAAAAGATAAAATTAATTTAGAAGATTTTAAAAATGTTCTTAAAGTAAAAGAAAAATTAACCACCATACTTATAGTTTCTTTAAACTCAGAGTATGCAATCCCTTTAAATAATCTATTAAGAAAAATAACTAATTTGTTTAATCAAAAACTTGATGAAATATTTGCTAAAGAATATAAGGTAACACCACAAAAATTAAAAGAGATAAAAACTTTTCATTGGATATTTGAATTTCCAGAGGTTTTTTTAAAAAAAGCAGGGTTTGATGTCGTAATAGGTAATCCTCCGTATATAAGACAGGAAGAGATAAATAATATTACTAAAGGCGTAGATTATAAGTATATATTGTCAAAAATATTTGTTCCTTTTGATAATACTTTTGATATTTCATTATTTTTTGTTTTAAGAAGCCTCCAATTAGTAAGAAAAGATGGTTATCATTCTTTTATTATTACTAATAAATGGCTTAGAACAAAATATGGGGAAAAGATAAGAAAATTTTTGAAAGAAAATTGTGAAATTAAAAAAATCATAGACTTTAATGGAGTTAAAGTTTTTATGGGTGCCAATGTTGATACGTTAGTCTATATCATTAGAAAAGCCAAACCAAATAAAGAAAATCTTATTTTTTATAATCATGCTTTAAGTGTAGATGAGATAGAGCAAGGAGGATATGAAGTTAAACAAGCTAAT
>NZ_DAOPSE010000045.1:6389-7823 GCF_035349255.1 Defluviitoga sp.
AAAAATCCTAAAATCTATGAAGCCATCGTTGATTATCTTCTTTTTCTAAATGCAATAGAAGAAAGAAGGACAGAATTTAAGAATATAATAAATTTTTTTGATAGGCAAATTGCTGACTCTCTTGTTTATGAACTATATTTCAAAGAAAAATTTGCAGAAGAAGGATTATATCCCGAACCAAAAGAACGACTGCTTAATGAAGTTTATAAGTATGTAAATCCTATAAATTATGACAGATGGTCTGAACTTTATTGGAAAGATCAATTCGAAGAGCAGCTAACTACAGACGAAAAAATAGAACTACAAAATTTAGAAAAAGAGAATCTCAAAGCAATAATCGAAACTTATGAAAAAATAAGCAAAGACGAAAAAATTGATGGATTGATCAAAAAAATAAAATCTCATGATTGGGTAAAAATTATTGAGGAAGGAAGTACTTAAAGACGAAATAAGTTATCTCCAATCTTAGGGATGAGTGGTAATCCATAAGCGATTTAAGCTGTAGTTTGTAAAATTAATATTTAGTTAAAAATCTTATTATTTACAGAAAGTTGATTATATAGGTAAAGCTGTGGTTTCTAATCCAAAAACATATTGGTTAGTGAACCTAATAAATGACATTGAACTAGAAACATTGCATTTCCTGATTTACAAAGATTTTTTGTCTGATCAATCGCAAATATTAGAGGTCTTATAGATTCAATGTACAAGTTTCTAATAACTAGTTTGATGATTCTGTAGAAAATATATGAAGCTTGAGGATATAAAAGTAAAGGATTTCATAACCATCAAAGGTATTTAAGATATCTTGTTATAGATGTCCAGCATAGCTTACATCCTTATTTTCCGTAATAAATAATGAGAAAATTAACACACAACAAACAAAAAATATAAAAACTAAAATAACTTTCAAACTAAGTGCAGAAAAGTGAAGACTCATTTCACTATTCAAAAATCTTCTGAGTGGCTTTTTCACTGATTTAATCTGTTTCATAATAGGTTATTCTTTCAAACTAGGAAGGTTAAAATATTCCTTTCTTATTTTAAAAGGTAGGGATTTTGAAAATAAGTTTATTTCTGAAAGTCTCAAAGAAAAAAATTTACAATATTTAAAGAGGGTCAAAAAGAAATTTTAAATTTAAGTAACTGGTATGATTATATAAAATAAATTCATAGTGCAGGATTTGTTAATGAAAAAATTATAAGCTCAAAAGTAGATTTTTGCGTGACTTATGCTATTTATTTGTTAAAAAATTCTACATTTTTTTAAAATAGCTGTTAGATACGTTGTGACTGTATTTTGATTGCTAGTTAGATTTATTATATTATATTTTATTTCTAACTGCTTAATTAAATCTTTAATCACAAATTATTAGTTCATTTTTTAAGGTGCAAAATTCCCGCACAGTGAGAAATTGGTATGAAGTGAATATT
>NZ_DAOPSE010000046.1:0-7407 GCF_035349255.1 Defluviitoga sp.
GATCAATAACTTCGTCCAACCATTCAAAATTAAACTTTCCTTCTTCAGGTTCAAGAGTGCTCCATGCAAAAATCCCTACAGACATAACATTACACTTAGCAAGTTTCATAAGTCTGATGTCTTCTTCAAGAACTTCAGGATACTTGAGCCATTGATCAGGATTATAATCCGCTCCATGGAGAAAATGTGGAGCTTTTTTACAAATTGGGTTGTATTTGTTTTTCACTTAACATCCTCCTAAAAAAATATTTTATTAATCACTTTAGGAATTATAAAAATCAAGTCATGTAGGTATTTTAGATTTAGATTTTTGTAAAAGTTTCTCCTTTTTTATTCCTTATTGATTGTTAGTTTCTTTAGCTTTTTCGGTACATTTAACGAAGGTGAGGGGGAGGGCGCAGCATTGTAATCATTAATAATTTCAAAGTTTTTTAGTTGCAAGAGATACAAATTGGGAATCTGAGTGTTTGAAATAAGTTGCCCGACCTTGCCTATTAAATTATTAAAGAAATCTGCGCCCCATAACCCAATTAACTTCGAAACTTTTTTTGAAATTTTTCATTAGCAAAATATTCGAATTAAATAAACACCCTACAAAATAATCGATAATAAGTCTTTTTAAAACTTATTTTAAACCAGCTTTTATCTTAGATACTGCATCATTAAGAGCCTCTTCAGGTTTTTGTATCCCGTTAATTATATTACTTAACGCATCATCCATCGGAGACCATACTACAGCCATTTCAGGAATATTTGGCATAGGATCTCCTCCTGCAGCACTTTCAGTGAATGCTGCAACGATATTTGCAGGCACGGGTCCGCCTTGTTCTTCAATTATTTGAACAACATCAGTCCTCGATGGTAATCTTGGATCTGCTATATAGAATTCATATATTCCTTCTGCTGTAGCGAGATAATTAATAACAAATTCCATTGCAAAAGCCTTATTAGAAGACTTAGAATTGATCATTAACGCTTGGACTCCGACAAAAGGTTTCATTGTTTTACCTGGTTCTACTTCTATTTTTGTTAATGGAATAACCCCGAAATCGATTCCTGCGTCAAGATAAGATTTCACTGCCCAAGGTCCATTAATTATCATTGCTGCTAAACCATCTAAAAACATTGAATCTACAATGTTATAGTTTACACCATAAGGAATAATACCTTCATCAAAGAAACTTTTAATCAAATAGGCTGCTTTAATAGCTCCTTCATTGTTTAATCCAATATCTGAAACATCGTAACCGGTTTTTGGATCGTACTTAAATACATATCCTCCCAAAGCCGAAATGAAAGCGTAAGAATAGTATAATTCTCCTGCAGAAAAAAGGAATCCAGCGGTATCCGGTGTAGTAAATTGTTTTGCTATTCTTTTTAAATCATTAATGTTTGTTGGAACTTCATCATCACTTATATAATCTCTGTTATAAAATAGTGCTTGACTTTCTATAGCGTAAGGTACTCCATATAAAACACCTTCATAAGTAAATGCTTGAATTCCAGATTCTGCAAATTTATCAAGTTCTAAAGCAGATCTTGGAATTGGTTCTAACAATCCGTTAACAACAAGTTCTCCTAACCAATCTTGAGCTCCTATTATAATATCTGGCCCTTCGCCAGCTTGTGCTGCCGTAAGAAACTTAGTTTTAATATCTCCAAAAGTAATCTGTTGAACTTCAACTGTTACTCCTGTATCTCTGGTAAACTCTTGACCAACCTTGCGAATGAAATCTTGTTGTTTTTCTGAACTCCAAACAGTTAAGGTTACTGAAAACAAAGAAGTTATCGATAATGTTACAAGTAATAAAACGGCAACAAACTTTTTCATCTTTACATCCTCCTTAGCGTAATTTTTATTAAACTACTTTAAAAGTTCTAAATATATCTTTAATAAAGGAATAAGAGTGTTTTTAATTTTTAAAAAAATTTAAGTTATATTCTTATATTATAGTAAACGAAGCTGGCGGGAGCTCCGCCCTTGTACCCATCGAAGTTTATTTCATAAAATTCTAAAAAATTGTATTCTGTATCGCTACTTTTCCCACATGCCAAAATATTTTAAAGAATCAAGAGCGTTGCCCCCAAAATCAAACAATGTTTGATTATCCCAAGCGTTGCCTTCTCCTGTTTTCCAGCCTACCCCCTCTACTGGAATCCAAGCGGGTTCCCAGTAAAAAACACCAACTCCCCTACCGTTTGGAACCTGATTCACTGCTTCCATAACAGCATTAATTGCTTGTTTCTGTCCTTCAACAGATGCAGGAAATCCCGCAATTCTTGCCTGTTCTTCTCCAAAGATATTAAGATGATTATCACCATTTTCTAAGGTCCAAGCATAAGCAAATTCAGCTATAATAACATCTTTATCGTATCTTTGGGTGATATCTTTCATATTGTATTTGAGATCATCTATGGTTCCATGCCAATATGGATAATACGAAAGACCTATAATATCGAATTCTACTCCCTGTCCAATTATGCCGTCAAAGAGCCATCTAGCTGCTCCATTATCTCCACCTTGATCTGTATGAAGCATAATAAGAACCTCTTCATCTTTTGAAAGACTATCTTTAACTCCTTGGATTCCTGAGTTCAACAGTGTTGCAAGCCCCTCAAATCCACCAACTTCTTCGCCAGCTGCAGCCCAAGTTTTTCCATAAGGCCATAGAATACCGCTTCTGATTTCGTTTCCAATCTGTACCATATCTGGAAGAGCTCCCTCATTCTTTAATATAGTTATTACATCTTTTGTATATTCGTAAACAGCTAATTTTAGCTCTTCAAAAGATAGATTTTCCCAAGCTTCTGGTATTTCTTGTTTTCCTGGATCAGCCCACCAATCGCTATAATGGAAATCTAATAAAAACTTAAATCCTTTATCTTTTGCTCTTTTTGCAATGGCTAGAGTTCTTTCTAAACCACAATTACCTCCGCCTTTGTTGTCCGGATCCACCCAAAGCCTTAACCTTATCCAATTAAAACCATTTTCTTGTAAAATATCTAGAAGGTCTCTTTCTAAACCATTTTGGAAATATTTACCACCGTAAGATTCTATTTCATATAATGTGGAAATATCTGCACCTTTTATTAAGTGTCCTTGTAATTCTTTGGAATATGAAGAAGAAAACATTGTAGAAAAGATACCTCCTAACAAAAGAAATAAAATAATTGATAAACGTATATTCTTCATTCTTAGCCTCCTTGACTTTTTTCACATGAGTATTTTTTGAGAAGTAAAATCTAAGTTTACAACAAATAATACGAGTAAATAAGAAAATTTTATCATTTTAAAAAAGTGAAAAATACTAGAAAGATTGTAGTAGATTATTTATCGATACCGTTAACGATACCAATACAATTATATCGATGTTTACATTAAAAGCAAAATTGGTTTTTAGGTGTTTAGAAGAAATTAAAATGAAATAGAATGGATTAACTAAAAATATCTGTATTTTTCTCTTTTTCTTAAAAAATTTGTAAATAAATAACCCCTTGTTAACAAGGGGTTATCTTTTAAAACAAATAATTCATATTTATTCAAGTTTTTTAGAGTGTTTATTTGATAAGCTAGAGCTGTCTAACTCCATTTTCAAGTGTAGTTACATAAAATTCTGGCTTTAATTTTGTTTTTTCATGATAATTTTTAGACACGATTTTTATGAAAGATTCTACATTATTGTTCTCAACCAAAGCTATAGCACATCCTCCAAATCCTGCTCCAGTCATTCGTGCACCAATACACCCAGGCGTTTTTAAAGCCTCTTCCACAATTGTATCTAATTCAAATCCTGTTACTTGGTAGTCATATTTTAAAGAATTATGAGATTGAACTAATAGCTCACCAAAACCTTTTAAATCGTTGATCTTCAACAACTCTGCAGCCTTGATAACTCTCTGATTTTCTGTTATAACATGCTTTGCTCTTTTGTATTCAATTTCATTTTTTATGTATTTTAAATCATCAAGTGTACACACACACAAATTATTTATGTTCTCTTTTTTTTCTTTTTTTATAGTTTCTAAAGCATTTTCACATTCTTGTCTTCTTTGATTGTAATTTGAAGTAGCTAGTTCTCTTCTTTTGTTGGTATTCATTATAACTAAAGAATATCCATTTAAGTAACAAGGTATATGTTCATACAAAAGATTTTGTGTATTTAATAATAAGGCGTGATCTTTCTTTGCGTTAGCCACAGTGAATTGATCCATTATGCCTGAGTTAACGCCAATAAATTTATTTTCTACTCTTTGTCCCAATAATGCAAGGTATTTTTTGTCTATTTCTTCTGGTTTTTGGATGAGAAATAGTAACATGTATCCAATCAGAACTTCTAAAGCTGCTGAAGATGAAAGACCGGCACCATGGGGAAGGTCTCCCTTTATCAATATATTACAGCCTTTCAATGAATATCCGTCTTCCAATAGAAATTTGATTACACCTTTTGCGTAGTTGCCCCAGCCATCTTCGCTTTTATATTCTATAGTTTTGTTTAAATCTACTTCTAATTCACTAGAAAAATCGATAGATTTTAAATGTATCCTTTCATCATTTCTTGGAGACATAGCTCCATATATTCCAAGATTAATTGCTCCAGGAAGAACGTATCCGCCATTATAATCGATATGCTCCCCTATTAAGTTAATCCTTCCAGGTGAAAAAAAATGATAAATTGTTCTTTCTGTTCTTCCATAGATATTTTGAAATTTAGTTGTTAAGTTCATTGTTTCAACCTCTTTTTTTAAATTCTTCTATGGCATTTCTTAAAGTTACCGCCGTTTCTTCTACAGCAAGAGTATTAGCTGCAGCCCATGCACCCATTTCACTTGACGCGTACCATTTTATTTTGTCCTTGTCTCGAAGCGGCGGATAAAATTCTATATGGAAATGATAGTATTTATTAGAATCTTTATATTCTTTAACGTTTACAGGTGTTTGATGAACATTCATCATATAAGGAAAAGGCTTATCAAAAAGTGTATCGAAACCTCCTGTCAATAATTTTAAAGCATCAGCTAAATCCCATTTTTCTTTGTCTGTGAACTCTGAAAGGTTTCCCTTATGATATTTACTTACAATAAAAGCACCATAGGGATAATCGGTGAAAAAAGGAAGATAAACAAGGAAAGAATCATTTTCAAAAAGCATGCGCTTTTTAAAATCTTTTTCCTCTTTATTCATATCGCAAATAAGACATCTTTCATTGCCTTCGTAATATTCTTTACAACTATCGAGTTCCACCTTTATCTTCAATGGAAGCCATGAATATGCATATAATTGACCATGAGGATGAAGCATCGTCACTCCTACTTCTTTTCCTCTATTTTCAAAGGGAAAAATGTATTTAATTTTTTCGTCTTTAGATAACTCGTTGAATCTATCAACCCAAAGATTAACAAGTTTATATATATGTTCAATTGATAATTGAGGTAACGTTGTATTGTGATCAGGAGAGTATAAGATAACCTCACATTTTCCATAGTTTTTTTCAACTTTATACAACTCTGAACCGGTAACATTTGGTTCATCAGGGTCTAATTTTAAAGCAGGAAAGTCATTGTCATAAGCATAAACATCGTAGTGTTCAGGAACTTTTTTTCCTGGTCCAGGACAAAAAGGACACCAATCCTCTGGAAGATGGGGTCTGTTTTGTCTATTATCTGCAACCATTGTCCATGTTTTTAATAATGGATTCCATCGTAATTCTGCCATATTCACCCCTCCTTAAGCAGATTCTCTAACAATAAGTTCGACATCCAAAATCTTTTTGACAAAAGAATTGTCCATTCTTTTAGCTTTTATTCTTTTGTATATCATATTAAATGCTTCATAACCCATTTCTGTTTTGTTAACTCTAACAGTTGTTAATTCAGGTTCAATTAATTTTGAAAAGGTAATATCATCATAGCCTACTATTCTAACGTCATTTGGTATTTTGATTTTATGTTCTTTTAATGCTTTTATAGCACCATAGGCTATTAGGTCATTATAGCAAAATATGCCATCGAATTTATCTTTTTGTTTGAGCATTTTTATTGTCTCATCATAACCTGCTTGAATATGGTAACCTTCATGTATTTTATCGCAAATTTTTATATCTTCGTCTTGCACTTTTAATCCCCTTTCGGTAAGTGCTTTTTTAAAACCTTGTATTCTACCAAATGAAGCAGAATTATATAATTCATCAGTTATCATCTTTATCTTTTTACAGCCTTTTTGTATTAAATACTTTGTGGCTATGTAACCACCTTTTATCTCATCACTAAATATTTGGTCAACATCCCAGCCGTCATATTCCCTACCAACTAATATTATAGGGAACCTTTCTTTTATCAGGTCTTTTATATCTTCATAACTTTTTTGCATTGGAAATAAAAGGATACCATCCACTCTACGTTCAAGGAGTGTCCGAATGAATTTTTCTTCGTTTTCATATATACCTTCAGAGTTCATCATTATTATTTGATAGTCTTTTTCTTTTGCTGCTTTATCAATACCTTTAAACACTTCAGAGAAAAAAGGGTTAGAACTGTCTGGAACTATAACTCCAATGGTGTTACTTATTTGAGATTTTAACATCGTGGCATATGAGTTTTTTACGTAGCCAAGTTCTTCTGCTATTTTTTCAATCTTTTCTTTTGTTTTAGGATTGATATCTGGTTTATTATTCAACGCTCTGGAAACAGTATTTACAGATACTCCAGCTTTTTCGGCAATATCTTTGAGAGTTACAAACTTTGCTTGAGTTAACTTAATCACCACCTTTTACAGAATATATTAAGTCGCTCATCAATTCCAATTATAACCTTTTTTGGAAATATTTTTTTGGTAACGTTAACGGTACTAATACCATTTTACACTAAAAGAATAAAAAAACAAAATGTTTTTTCTACTTTTATACTATTTTTACACCACAAGATTTTTAATTATGTTAACCTTTATTCAAAAATTAAATAAAATCTACTTCGGATTATTGACAAAAGAAATTATTATGATATAATATATATGAAATAATCATATATATGAAAGGAGGTAATATCATGCCAAATCTAGATGGAACAGGTCCCTGGGGTTTAGGCCCTATGACAGGTAGAGGATATGGATGGTGCGGCAGAGGATATGGAGGCGGGTATAGACACAGACATAGACATGGGTATAGACATGGTTGGGGTCCTGGACCTAGGGGATATGGTAGATGGGCAGGGGCATATGACTATCCGGCTTCTTCCTTAAGAGATGACAGAGCTTTGTTAGAGCTGAAAAGACAGTACTTACAAGAAGAATTAAACTACATAGAAAAAATATTAAAAGAGACTGGCAGTACTGGGAAAGAAGAATAAGTTTATCACCATAGCACAACTCATTTTTTGAATAAAAATGAGTTGTGCAAGCTTTTACAATTCAAC
>NZ_DAOPSE010000047.1:0-6943 GCF_035349255.1 Defluviitoga sp.
GGTTAAATGAAAATCAAACAACTTACTTAGAAGATTATGGGCATCTTGGTCAAAACGATCAAATTTTATCGATGAAATTAGCTCTGAAAGAAGGAAAGCTGAAAGATGGAGATATAGCAGTTTTGGTAGGAGCAGGATTGGGATTCGTTTGGGCAGCTACTACAGTAAAATGGGGAAAAATTGAGAGTTGATAAATAAGTATAAAAAGGAGGATTTCAGATGGATAGATTGAAAGATAAAGTATGTGTTGTCACAGGGGGAGCAAGAGGGATTGGAAAAAGCATAGTTGAAAAATTTTCTAAAGAAGGTGCAAAAGTAGTTTTTGCTCTAGATATGAACGAAGAGTTATTACATCAACTGGAACAAGGACATAATGGAAATGTCATTAGAGGTTATTTACTTGACGTCACTAATAGGGAAGGAATTCAAAAATTCGTAGAAGAGGTAAAAGAAGAATTTGGAAGGATAGATGTTCTGGTAAACAACGCGGGTATAACAAGAGATGCTTTGCTTCAAAAAATGACCGAAGATGACTGGGATAAAGTTATAAATATTAATTTAAAAGGTGTTTTTAACATGACTCAATTTGTTTCAACTTTAATGTTAGAAAATGGGAAAGGCAGTATTATCAATATTTCTTCTATAGTGGCCGAAAGAGGTAATGTTGGACAAACGAATTATGCAGCTTCAAAAGGTGGAGTAATATCCATGACCTTCACTTGGGCAAAGGAATTAGCTAGAAAAGGAGCTAACATACGCGTTAATGCCATAGCACCAGGTTTTATAAAAACACCGATGACAGAAGCAATACCCGAAAAAGTGATGCAGAACATTCTAGCGCAAATAACCTTGAAGCGAATGGGGGAGCCTGAAGAAGTTGCCAACGCTGTTTTATTTCTAGCTTCGGATGAATCTTCTTATATTACAGGGCATGTTTTAGATGTAAATGGGGGAACAATTCTCTAATTCTTATGAAGGAAGGTGGTTTTAAAGATGTGGAAAGAAAAGTACAAGCAAAAGCTAATGTCGATCGAAGAAGCAATTTCATCTCTACCAAAACGATGTACAGTTATTGTTAGCATGGCTGCTGCAGAAGCTCGAGGATTTTTAAGTAATATTCACAAGTTCAAAGATCATTTTGAAAAAATAAAAGTTGTAACTTGTTTAGATATGGGATATTATGATTTCTTCCTACATAAAGATTATGAAGATGTTTTCCAAATGCATACATGGTTTTTTTCTGATTCTACAAGAAAGTCTAAATATCATGAGAACTTGAACATTTTAGATTTCATTCCTAACAACCTTCATATGGCTGGACTGGATAAAGTTACGGCTGAGAAGGAAGAAGGAAACACAATAGTATTTTGGGGTTCGTGTACCCCTATGATTGAGAAAACAGGTTATTTCAATTTGGGAATTTCAAATGTTTATGAAAAAGACATTGCAGAAAATGCAGATATTGTAGTTATGGAAGTTAACCAAAAGATGCCTTTTGTTCATGGAGATACCGAATGGCACATAAACAATGTGAACATTATAGTTGAGTCCGATTGGGATATTCCAGAACTTGCTATTTCAGAACCCAAAGAAGAAGAAAAGAGAATCGCTGAATACATAGCAGATATGATTCCAAATGGTTCTACGATACAAATAGGTATTGGAGGAATTCCAAATGCCGTTGCAAGATTGCTTGAAGATAAAAAAGATCTTGGTGTTCACACTGAAATGCTCACAGAATCGATGATAGATCTGTTTGAAAAAGGCGTTATTACAAATATGAAAAAATCTCTTTGGAGAGGTAAATTTGTAATAGCTTTTGCCCTAGGAACGCAAAGAATGTACGACTTTATTAATCACAATCCTGGTATTTTAGAGTTAAGAGGAAAATACGTGAATGATCCTTATGTTGTTGGTCTGAATGACAATATGGTAAGTCTAAATACAGCAATTTCTGTTGATCTTACTGGTCAAGTTGTTTCTGAAGCTATCGGAACACAACAGTACTCAGGGCCTGGAGGTCAGTTAGATACTCATAGAGGGGCTATAAGAAGCAAAAATGGTAAAGGAATAATTGCCTTAAGATCAACGGCTAAGAAAGGTACAATATCGACCATCGTTCCAATGTTAGACCCAGGAGCTCCAGTTACGGTTCCAAGACATGATTTAGATTACGTAGTTACAGAATGGGGCATAGTTCATCTTCGAGGAAGAAGTGCTGGAGAAAGAGCAAAACAACTAATTTCAATTGCTCATCCAAATTTCAGAAAAGAATTAGAAGAAAAAGCTAAAGAAATGAGGTTAATATAAAAAGTCTCAGGAGGTATAACATGGGGAAAATATATATTATTTCTGCAAAAAGAACAGCTATTGGATCTTTTGGAGGAACCCTGAAAGATATACCAGCTGTAAAGTTGGGGGCTGAAGTTACAAAAAAAGTTTTAGAAGAAGCCAAGGTATCACCAGAAAATGTTGATGAAGTTATCGTTGGGAATGTTTTGATGGCTGGTCATGGAATGGGCCCTGGAAGACAGGTTTCTATATATGCAGGCATACCAAATGAGAAACCTGGTTATGTAGTAAATATGTTGTGTGGAAGCGGGATGAAAAGTATAATGATCGGTGCATCGGATATTAAAGTAGGTGACGCAGATATAGTTGTAGCAGCCGGTATTGAAAGCATGTCTACTTCGCCATATCTTTTACCTTACACATCAAGATTTGGGAGCAAATTTGGCCACCTTGAAATACTAGATCACATGATATTAGATGGTCTTACTGATGTTTTTAATAATTATCATATGGGGGTAACCGCAGAAAATATAGCCAAAAAATACAATATCAGTCGAGAAGAACAAGATGAATTTGCCTTCAATAGTCAAATGAGAGCTAAAGCAGCGATTGAATCAGGTAAGTTCAAAGATGAAATTGTTCCAATTGAAATAAAAATGAAAAAAGAAACCATTATTTTTCTGCAGGATGAATATCCCAGATTCGATACAAGTTTGGAAAAACTTTTCAAACTAAAGCCATCTTTTGTGGAAAATGGAACAGTTACTGCAGGAAATGCTTCTGGTATAAATGATGGAGCCAGTGCAGTACTACTTGCTTCTGAACAGGCTGTTGAAAAATATGGTTTAAAACCTATTGCAGAGATAATAGGTTACAGCCAGGCTGGAGTTGAGCCTGCATATATGGGGTTAGGTCCAGTTCCTGCTATTAAAGAACTTTTAGGTAAAGTCAAAATGAGCATAGAAAATATAGGCCTTATAGAACTTAACGAAGCGTTCGCAGCTCAATCACTTGGAGTACTGAGAGATCTAGAAAACATCTATGGAAAAACTAAAGAGTGGTTTATTCAAAGAACTAATGTGAATGGTGGAGCAATCGCTCTAGGTCACCCCATTGGAGCATCCGGAAACAGAATCGTTGTTACATTGCTTCATGAAATGAAGAAGAGAAATATTGAGTTTGGCTTAGCTTCTTTGTGTATTGGTGGTGGAATGGGAACAGCTATGGTCATTAGAAACATTTAAATCCATAACAAGGAGGTTGATAATTTCTTTAAAAGTATTTAGTTTCAAATAACGAAGTTTGATTTTTGCTTAATAAACAGGAGGTGGAACTCATGAAACGAATATTTTTAGTAATGATGAGTTTATTGATGGTGTTTTCGTTTGCACTAGCTGCAGAAAAGCCTATAAAGATCGGGGCGGTTAATCCCTTAGGAGACATTACCGGAGATCAAGCTACAAAAGCTATGAAATTAGCGGTAAAAGAGATTAACGACGCAGGAGGAGTATTAGGTAGACCCATAGAACTCATAGTTATAGACGATGAAATGAATCCAGCAAAAGGAGCTGCTGCTATTGAAAGACTTGCAACAGTAGAAAATGTTGATTTTTTTGTTGGTGGCATGGGCAGTGGGGTTCATCTTGCTCAGGTACCAATCTTGAAAAAATATCAAAAAATCACTGTTTGGATTGGCGCAGCATCTCATCAAGCAGAAATAGCTATGGGGCCTGACGCTGATTGGTATTTCCATCTACATCCATGGGATTATCAACAAGGTGAAGGTTATGGTGTAGGTTGGACAGAAATCGTACATGCTTATCCTGAAGTTAAAATAGAAAAAGTCTTTCTAGCTTATGAAGAAGGAGCTTTTGGGACAGATTCTTACACTTCTTACATCGATTTATATGAAGAAGCAAAAAGAGGAGAAGGTTCTTGGAAAGAAGTGTTAAAAGAATTTAAAGGGGCATCTTTTAAGAGTGCAGCACTTGGTGGGGGAGATTATAGGGCAATGCTAAACCAAGCAAAATCTTTTAATCCAGATCTTTTTATATGGGCTGGATATGATGCAGATGCAATTCCTATAGTTGCTCAAGCTAGAGAAGTCAATTTTCAACCCCCGCTATTTGTTGGTGCACCTCCAGGATGGCCAGCAGATTTTGGAAAAAATCCACTTTCGAACAACGTAATTTTGTATGGTATGTGGGCACCAACTCTAAATGAAGTTAGTTCAGTAGCAAAACACTTTTATGACTCTTATGTAGAAATGTGGAAAGAAGAGCCTGCAACATATTTCGCACCTTTAGGATATACGAATATTTATTTCTTGGTAGAGGGTATTAAAAAAGCAGGATCATTGGATAAAAATGCTATTATTGAGGCTTTAAGAACCATAGAGTATGAATCTCCTCTTGGAGAGGTATTAAAGATAGAACCAAGCAGAATTATTAAAAATCAAGGGTTCAAGTATCAAAAAATATTACAGTGGCAAAATGGGAAGCAAGAAGTAATATGGCCCTTGGATCTAGCTACAACTCAACTAGTGTATCCTTTTAAATTTGGAAAATAAATTATATTCTGAACAATTGAATTAGTAAGGATGGAGGCTGGATAATTGATCCAGCCCCATTCCATATCAGATAACTTATATTAGCTATCAAGGTGGTGTTGAACTTGGAAAAAACTAATAAAAGTTTAAAGAAGACCCTAATTGCTTTTATCATCTTTTTAATTATTGTAGGGATTTGGAAACCTCTAGCTTTGGTTTATGGGATACAAAGAGGTGGTTTGTATTCTCTGATAGGTTTACCTTTAGCTTTAATACTGGGAATTGTAGGCATTTTAAATTTAGCTCATGGAGATTTTTTGACTTTAGGTTTGTATATTGGATATATATTCTATAGTTCTTGGTCAATTGATCCGATTATTTCTATGATTCCTCTTTTTTTTATACTGTTTGGTTTAGGAACAGTTCTTTATTCAATTTTAATTAAAAATGTATTAAAAGCGGGCCATTTAAATCAATTATTGCTAACTTTTGGTATATCGATGATTATAATTGAATTGATTAAAATTATATGGACAACCAGACCTAGAAGTGTTTATACTTCATACGCATCTTCTTCTGTAACCCTAGGAAACATGTCTATTGGTATGTACGAATTTATATATCCGGCAATGGCGATAGCTGTTCTTGTTATTTTACAATTTTTTTTGAAAAAAACAAGATTAGGCCAAGCAGCTTCTGCAGTTGGACAAAATCCGAAAGGTGCTGAAATAGTCGGAATTAATACAAATGTAGTTTATCTTGTAGTTTTTAGTATAGCATTTGGAATTATTGGGATTTCTGCAGCTGTTATGTTGCCACGAACCGCTATATTTCCTTTATCGGGTAATTCTTATACTTTAAAATCTTTTGCTCTAGCTGCTATGGCTGGATTGGGAAACTTGAATGGTATCCTGATAGGAGGGATAACTTTAGGAATTGCTGAAGCAATTGTGCAGTCTATACCAGGATATGAGGGATGGTCAGATGTAGTATTCTTTGGCATTTTGATAGCTGTAATACTTTTGAATGCTTATAGGAGGCCGGAATGATGAAAAAAAGACTTTTTCTCATAATAACTCTGTTAGCTATTATTTTAATGATATTTTTACCTTATTTTATAGGAGCTTATTTATTACATGTATTAATGACAATTTTTATTTATATGAGTTTAGCACTCAGTTGGGATATGATGTTAAGGACAGGTCAATTATCATTTGGGGTTGCAGGTTTTTTTGGAGTCGGATCATACGCCTCAATAATTACCTGTTCAAGGTTTGGATTTAATCCGCTAGTAAGTATACTTTTTGCAGGTTTTTTTGTGGCTTTAATTGCTCTGGGGTTAGGTTTTGCCGTGCTTAAACTCAGAGATATCTATTTTTCTATTACAACTTTAGCTATTACTATGGTCTTTTCAGTCATTATAAGAAATATGCCTAGACTTACAGGGGGTGCCAGTGGAAAAGTTATCCCAAATGTTATATTTAATGGAGATTCAACAAAAACATATTGGTTAATATTATCTCTAGCTTTAATAACCATTTTAATATCGGAAATATTCAACAGAACAAAGATTCATTTTGCAATAAATTCAATAAGAAACGACGAAATAATTGCAAGGTCGAGCGGTATAAACATTTTGGGTTACTTACTATTCGTTTTTATAATAAGTTCTGCACTTCAAGGAATGGCAGGCGCAATTTATACTCAACAATATGGATTTGTTTCTCCAGAAACGACTTTTTCTTTAGATTTTCTGCTATTACCAATGGCTATGGCTCTTGTTGGCGGAATTTATTCAACGTGGGGATCTGTAATTGGAGCTGTAGTTTTAGGTTTTGCTTCAGAATACTTGAAACTTTTTATGCCTTATGGTCACCAAATAATTTACGGGATTATGATAGTGTTAATAATTTTGTTTTTACCAAAAGGAATATATGGTTCAACAAAAGATAGATTAGTAACTTATAAAATTGAAAAGTTGAGTTTATCGGAGTAGGGAAAGAACGATAATAAAATTTGAAAGTCCAACAAAAAAGTAACTAATATGTATGACTAGGAGGAATATTCTATGGTTATTCTAAAGACTATCAATTTAGTAAAGAA
>NZ_DAOPSE010000048.1:0-6808 GCF_035349255.1 Defluviitoga sp.
GCATCCCATTTTCTTGGCTTTTTTATATATTCTTTATCCAATTTATCCCAAGGTATAGTTGACATTGATATATCATATACTAAATTAAGAAACAATATCTGCAACGGTTGCATAGGTAAAAATGGTAAAAATGCACTTGCTACCGAAACGGAAAACACATTCCCAAAATTTGAGCTTGTGGTTACTGCTAGATATTTCATAATGTTTCCAAATATTTTCCGCCCTTCAATTACCCCTTCTTCTAGAACCGTTAAACTCTTTTTTAGGAGAATGATATCAGCCGATTCTTTTGCAATATCTACAGCCGAATCGACCGAGATTCCTACATCAGCTTCTCTCATAGCTGGGGCATCATTTATTCCATCACCTAAAAATCCAACAACATGTCCATTATTTCTAAGTGCCTTAATTATTTGTGATTTTTGCATTGGAGAAAGTTTTGCAAAAATCGTTGTTTCTTCTACAATTTTGGAAAGCTCATCATCTGTCATCTTTTCGATCTCATTACCTAAAACAACATTTTTTATAGGTAAACCAACCTCTTTGCAGATCTTCTTTGTGACCAATTCATTATCTCCTGTCAATATTTTGACATCAACGCCTAGTTCGAGTAAAGCTTTAACAGCCTCAGGAGCTGATTCTTTAGGAGGATCTAAAAAGGCCAAAAATCCCATCAAAACCATTTGGTTTTCATCCATTACACTGAAAATATCTGCTGGAGGGACATCATTCTTTTGAGCAATTGCTAAAAGGCGCATACCATCTTCACTTAATTCTTTTACTATGTTCAACACCTCGTTTTTTACCTCATCTGTAAGCGGAACTACTTTGTCTTTGTATTCTACACACTCACAAATTGATAAAATTTCTTCTACAGCACCCTTAGTAATTAATTGTCTTTTATTTGTTCCCTCTTCACTTTTACTTTCTAATACAACTGACATTCTTTTTCTAACAAAATCGAAAGGAATTTCATCAATTTTTTTGTAGATCTTTTCCAATTCTGATCCTTTTATTCCTTTTTCTTCTCCATAGTTTGTAATAGCTTGGTCCATCAAATTTTTTAATCCAGTTTGATAATAGCTGTTTAGAAAGGCATACCTTAATACTCTCTCATCTGCTTCTCCGTTTATGTTTAAATACTTCACTAAGACTGTTTTATTAAGAGTTAAAGTGCCTGTTTTATCTGTACAAAGAATATCCATTGCACCAAAATTTTGAATAGCATCTAGTCTTTTCACTATCGTTTTACGTTTTGCCATTGCGACTGCGCCTTTTGCAAGATTTGTAGTAATTATCATTGGAAAAATTTCTGGGGTTAGTCCTACCGCTACTGCTAATGCGAAAAGTAAGGCGTCTAACCAACTTCCCTTTGTCAACCAATTGATAATAAAGACAACTGGAAACATAAATGCCATAAACTTTATGAGCAGTTTACTTACATCATCAATTCCTTTTTCAAAGCTTGTTTTAGTTCTTTTTCCTACCATAGTTTTTGCCATCAGACCTAAATAAGTATGTTGACCTGTTAAAATTACCACTCCTATAGCTGAACCACTAACTACACTTGTTCCCATAAAACATATGTTATGTAAATCAGTTAAAGTCAAATTATTTAAGCTAAGATTTTTGGTTTTTAAATTAGGGTATTTTTCTACAGGTTCCGATTCACCAGTTAACGTGGCTTGATTTACAAAAAGATCTTTTGATGAAATGATTCTTAAGTCAGCAGGTATCATATCTCCGGCAGCAAGGTAGACGATATCTCCCGGCACAATCTTTTCTATATTGATTTCTTTTACGTCCATTCCTTTTCTTTTAACTGCAGCGGTTGTATGGATCATGGATTTTAATTTTTCTGTTTTAACGCTTGAACGATATTCTTGGATGAAGTGTAGGAACCCACTTATTAGAATGATTACAAAAATAATTACAATTGTGCTCCAATCTCTGTATTGTGGAGCAATAAAAAGAACATCAGTAAGATAAGATACAATAGCGAGAAATATAAGTATCCCTGTAAATGGGTTTATGAACGATTTTGTGAGTTGGATATACCAGCGCGGCGGTTTTTCGTGTACTAATTCATTTCTTCCATAAATTGCAAATCTCTTTTCAACCTCTTCTTGTGGCAACCCATCTTTATCTGTACCCAATTGTAAAAATAACTCTTCAGGCTCCATTGTGGCAAAATCATATAATTGCTTAACAATCGAATAAACATGGTCATTTTTCCTTGGAATTTTTAGCATCCTTTCACCTTCAAAACATTATAAAGATTTCTTTAGCCCATTGCTATAGGATTAGATCATTATTGTGTATAACAATATCTTTTTAAGAATTAAAAACGCCGGAAAGTATTACAAATAAAAGAAGCAAGAATTTTTTATTAATCAAAAATAATTAAGAGTAAATCCTGCAAATTATAAAATTTAATATAGCTTTCTCCCTCATTTTATCAGAAAAAACTGGATTAAGATGTCATTTTTATGTTTCCTTTATATATATTAAATGAATTTTTTATTAAGTAAATTGTTTCAAACACAATAAGAAAAATTATAGAATTGTTTTATTAAAAATTCAATATTTTATCTTATTAATTCACTTTAATTATTAGACAAAAGTTTGGAAGCTAGAATTCTTAAATTAAAACTATTTGTAATGCATGAATTTTCCTAAATCATCATCATTAAAGTATGAAAGTGGGTCAAATTTTTTAAGACATCTAAAATAAGAAAATTAGAAACTCTAAAAGGTTATTATGCTTAGGGAAAGATTGACTGAAAAATAATAATGATGAAAGGTGCAAGAAGTATGGGTAAAGTTTAAGTCAAATTGTTTGTTTAAGAACATGAAAGACAGTTATTGCCTTAGGTTGCTTAGCGAAACAAATTGAATTAGCTTAGTAGCATTTTTCTCAGCATCAGATGAATCATCTTACGTCACAGGTGAGAATTGGTTATAGATGGTAGATATACCGAACTTTGGTTAAGAACTAATATTAACTCGTCCTCTCAATCAAGAGAGGACGAATTTTTTGCTGTTTGGTCATTTTAGCTTTAAAGTTCGAAGAGACTTTTGTAGAATCTTTCAAATCTTACTATAACTTTCTTGTGTTCTCGAAATAAAAATACCATGGTTCATCGGTAAGTAAATCATAAGAGGTATAGTAAGATTCAACTTTCTTAATTTTTTTGTCTGGTTTTTTCAACATATTAACCCCCTTTTTTAAGATATTTTAGTATCGTTTTATAATTTCAATAAAATTTTATCATGATATATTAAAAAAGTCAAGCAATAAATAAAAATATTTGAAATTAAAGAAAAAAATATATGAAATAAATTAATTTTAAGTTTACTTTTTAAAATTCTAAAAAACAATAATTATTAGACTCAAATTAGAGAAATGGAAGAAACCCTGAATAATAAAGCATAATATGTTATAAGAAAAATAAACAATCCTAAATATATTACCATCTACAAATAGCAAATATAATGATTGAGAACCAAGCAAAAAGATTTTAATATTAAGAATTAAGAAATTTTTTAGTAAATATTGATTTTTTTAAATAAAAATGTTATAATTTTTGTAAGATATTAACTCACATTCTAAAAATTATATATTTAGAAGCTAAAGTTTTTTAAATTTGCCCTTAAAAATAATGAGCTGTTGAAATTTAATATATAAATTACATTTTATGGTAAATATCATTAAAAATAAATTAGATAACAAGAGTTAATTGAGAATCACATAATCTTAAAAGTGAGAAAAAATATTTTTTACCAAAAGGAGGGTAAATATGCCGAAATATAGATTATCAAAATGTCCAGCTTGTGGGGGAAAATTAGAAATTATTAAGTACCAATGTGAGGAATGTGGGACTGAAATTACAGGTCACTTTGAACTAGAAGAATTTGCGCGATTAACTGATCAACAGTTGTTATTTTTAAAAATGTTTATAAAAACTCGAGGTAATTTATCCGAACTGCAAAAAGAATTAGGGATTTCATATCCTACAGCTAAGGCAAGGTTAGAAGAATTAGCAATTGCAATGGGATATGAATCAGAAACTATCGAAAGCAGAGAAAAAACACTTGAAATTCTCGAAAGGATAGAAAGGGGAGAGATTACTCCAGAAGAAGCAAAGGAAATATTAAAAAAATATAAAAAGTGAGGAGGAAAATTAATGCCTAAACTAGATTTAAGTGGCGCAAAGTCCATAAAAATTGAAACAAGAAATCTTCATGGAGATATAAAAATTCAATATGCTCCAATTACTCAATTAGAATATGCCGAGCCAGAATTAGAAATCAAAACCGTTTGGAATTCTGACAATAAAAACGTCACAATCTATTTAAGTTATGAAAAAGGGGATTTTTTGTCAAAGTTTTTTTCTTTCTCAAAAACATTCCGTGAAGTACCGATTAATTTATACATAAATGAAAAGGTAAGCGACCTTAAATTGGATCTTTCTGCTGCGGACTTAAATATTATTTTAAATTCTACAAATGTTGATGTCTTGTCTATTAAAACATCCGCCGGCGATCTGGATATTAGTGGTTTTGTTAATTCCAAGTATATGGAAGCTTTCCTTATCGATACCAAAGCTGGAGATGTTACAATTAATTTGGAAGGAACAACTATAAATGAATTTAAATTAAAAAGTGCAGCCGGTGACTTTGATATATATAATATCAATGTTACTAACGGAGAGTTCAGTTTTGCAAGCGGAGACCTTTTAATTGAAGACAGTAGAATAGACAATTTAATTATTAACATGGCGGCGGGCGATATTTCGATAAAGAAATCATTAATTACTAATGCAAAGATAAAAACTGCAAGTGGAGATATTTCAATAGACTCTTTATCTAGAGATTTTTATTGTGAAATAGATTCAGCTTCGGCTGATATAGATTTAATCATCCAAGGAAAAGATAGAATTTATTTAGAAGGTTCGATCAAAAGATTCTCATCTTCAATTAAATCAAATATTGATTTAATTCAAAAAGCTGACTCTTCATTATCTTCTCAAAGAAGAATTTTAAAAGCTAACGTAATGAGTGGAGACATTACGATTCAAGGAATAGAGATAGAAGGAGAACCTGAAAAAGAAGATCACAGTCAAGCAGAAAAGTCACTTGGGGATGAGCTTTTAACTGTCGAAGAAAAGAAGATTTTAGAATTATTAAAAGGAGAAAAAATTTCAAGATCTTTTGCCATAGAGCTTCTAGGAGAACTGGGGTATAAAGTCGAAGAAGCAGAAAAATTTTTAAAAGATAGGGGGTTATAAATTATGCAAGGACGAATAATTCTAATTGTCGTTGGAATACTGATCTTTGTATCTGTTTTGTTCAATGAACTTTTTGTTAATTTTGGTGTAATAAAGTTCTTCTTTGGAGTTGTGTTTGTGGCCTTTGGGATTCCCTTTTACAAAAAAAAGAGCACAGGAACTCTTGGCAGTTTAATATTCGGAGCTATCTTAATACTAGATTCATTTCGGCTTTTACCAACATCTCTTAATTTTTGGCAAATTGTATTATTGATGTTTGCCTCGTATATATTAGCAGCAGGTCTTAGTGGCTTATTTCATATAAGAAAAAAACCACGTAAAAAAGCAAATAAAGAAGTATTAATTTTTGATCTTCCTCCAAACTTTTCAGAAGATTCACTAGATCTTGTAACAGAGGTTGATTGGAGTTATTTAAACTTAGAGTATTCTAAAATAAATTCTCCTATAAAAGTGAAGGCGAGTATTGACGGAGAGATATACTCTTTTAAAAAAAACTATGATGTTGATAAAGTAACAATTTATAACAAGCTTAAAGTATCAAATGTCAAAGTACCTAGAAGAGCGAAGATTTCTATATATTTAAAAGATGACATCAAGTACAGTTATGTTGGAAAATTAAATGTTAGTGATGGTTTCTTAAATTTCAGGCAAACTAATACAAAAAATATTAGAATAGAAGCAACAGCATCCAAAGTTACTATAATACCTTCTGAAGTAGATAACTCAACAATAGATATAAATTCAGAGGTTTCATCAATAAATATAAAATTGCCGAATAATGTAGCTCTCGTGTTAAATCAAATAGGAGAATTAAATTTTAAAGACTTAGAATGGATGATTCAAAGGGATGACGGTTCATATGTATCAGCTAACTTTTCAGAGGCATTATACACGTGCTATTTAAACATATCTTCTGAAATGTCTAAATTAAATATTGAATTTATAGATTGATTATTCAAATTTAAATACAAATGGGGAACCTAGCTATTAACCAATTTGGGTCCCCTTTTTAGGAAGATGAAAGTTCTTTGAAATCACAAATGTAATAGGGATTCTTTTAGAGTATGTTTCACATTTTAAAAAAGAAAATGTTGAGTAACAAATTCTTTTGGGAGACCAATTGAAAATACCACATAAAACTTGCAAGCCATTTAAAAAATGCATAAAAGATTCTATTTTGATTAAAATCAAAGAAGATCTTTTAGAATCAAACTATTGATCAAACGAATCAGTGGGGTTATTATATGAACAAATATGCAAAAAGGCTTATAAAATATGGTATAAAAAATTATAAAAGATATATGATTATTGTACTTATCTTAGGGATAATAACTATTATATTTGGCTCGCTGAGGCCTTTTTTCCTTCAATACTTAATTGACGAAATAATATCACTGCAAAAAATTAATATTTTACCCTATTTTTTAATTTTTTTGACTGGGGTAGTAGCTTTAGAAAGATCATTCAATTATTTTTTTAATACTTACCATCGAAAAGTTAACTTTCTAACTATTAAA
>NZ_DAOPSE010000049.1:0-6744 GCF_035349255.1 Defluviitoga sp.
AATACTTTCTTAAACTCTAAAACTACATTTTGCAATTCTTCAAATGAAAACTTTAAATCATCTGTTACTATTCCATAGGTTATTTCATAATTAATTCTATTAAATAAAGAATTTAACTCTTCCAAACCTTGAAATACAAGATCTTTATCAGTAATTGATTTAGATAAGAAATAATTAGAACAAAAGACTATCGCTTCACTAATTAATTGTGAAACATTATCCGAATAAGTTAACATTGCGGAACTAATACTCTTTTGAGAAAGATTTTTAAATTTTTGCGAAGCTTCAACAAGAGACTCAGAAATCTTTTGAAAATCAGTTTTTATCAATTGTTCCTTTCTTTTATTCTGCTCTACTATTTGGTTAAAAGCATTTTCATAATTTTCTACATTAGTCTTTAATCTAAGAAAAGAAGCAGAATCTTGATTATAATCAGTAAACATAGTCTTTATATTACTAATGTTTTTTATTATTATTTCTTTATTTTGCTCTTCATAACTACTTACATAATCTTTTAAACTTAGAGAGGCGTCAAAAAAGTTCATCTCTATTTCAGAAATTTTACTGCTTTCATCAGATAAATTTTTGTATCTTTCTAATCCACGGTTAGAAATTACCAGTGAAAAAATGTTAAAAGAAATTGCTGCACCAAACAGAACTAAAACTACAATTATTATTACAGAAATTTTCTTTTTAATACTATTAAATAACATTCTTCCAGCCTCCCTTGTTTTTTATAATCTTTATTAACAAGATAAAATTTTCGCTAAAAATACTTCCCCTCAAAAAAGGGGAAGCAGAAATTCAAAAATTATTTAATGATAAAGTTAGGTTCTTATCTTCAAAAACCGCTTTATCTTACTTTAAATTTTAACTTTGAATCCACCTCATCTTGGGCATAGAGATGGCACTTTACTTCTCTTCCTTCTCTAAAAACTGTCGAAGGTTCAATTTCCTTACATACTTTCATAGCATATGGACATCTTTCACAAAATTTACACCCTAATCTTGAAAATTCCTTTACTTCTAAGGATGATAATTTTATATCTTCTTTCCATGTACCTTCTGGGTCAGGTTGAGGCACTGAATCTATAAGCATTTGTGTGTATGGATGTAAAGGAGATAACATGACTTTCTCAACATCTCCAAATTCTACAACATCTCCCCGAAGCATTATCGCTATTCTGTCACTAATATAGTAAGCAGTTGCAAGATCATGAGTGATATACATAACATTTACATTATATTTAACTTTCAGGTCATTAAATAAATTTACTATAGACATTCTTAAAGATGCATCAACCATTGAAACAGGTTCATCTGCAATTAATAAAGCTGGTTTAGTTATTAGGGCTCTTGCCACAGAAACTCTTTGAAGTTGACCACCTGATAATTCATTTGGATATCTCCCTTCAATTTCAACTAATGTTAATCCAACTGACTTCAAAGAGTTTTCAATAATCTTTGATATTTCATTTTTGCTTTTTGCCAAGTTATAATTTTTTGTGGTTTCATACAGATAGGAATCTACTTTTTTTAGAGGATTAAATGTTTCAAAAGGATTTTGAAATATTGGCTGCACCTCTTTCATATATTCCATCAATTCATTTCTTTTTTTTATGTGAGTTACATTATTTCCTTTGTAAATGACTTCTCCTGAAGTAGGAGTTTCAAGTCCAAGTATCATCCGAGCAACAGTTGTTTTACCACTACCCGTCTCTCCCGCAAACGCTAATATTTCAGGATTATCACCTTTTATACTAAAGTTGACATTATTAACGGCTTTTAATTTACTTCCAAAAATTCTCCCACCTATATTGAATATTTTCACTAAATTTTTAACTTCTAATAGATTTTGAGACAATCTCTTCACCTTCTTCAATTTCATCTGAATATAGGAAACAAGCTATCTGATGCGAATTATCATAGTTTCTAAATTTCGGAATATATTCTTTACAAATATCTTTTACGTAAGGACATCTAGGATGAAATCTACATCCTGAAGGGGGATTGGCTAAAGAAGGGGGATTACCAGGTGCGCTTATTTTTTGCTTTTTGTCACCTATCTTTGGCAATGATCTTATCAAAAATTGTGAATATGGATGTTTTGGATTTGTAAATAAAATCTCTTTTTTAGCAATTTCTACCAATTTTCCCGCATACATAACTGCTATTCTGTCTGCGACATTTGCATGAACAGCCATATCATGAGTAACTATTAACATAGTATTTTCTTGCTCTTCATGCAATTTTTTTAACATTTGTATAACGCCTCTTTGAACGATAACATCTAAAGCAGTTGTTGGTTCATCTGCAAATATAATTTTAGGTTTCAGTATAGTAGCTAAAGCAATTGTCGTTCTTTGTCTCATTCCTCCAGATAGCTGATGAGGGTAAGAATCAAGCACTTCTAAAGGTAAACCTAAATATCTGATATGTTCTTCCATAAGTTTTTCATACTCTTCTTTTTCTTCAGTTGTTTTATGAGCTTTTATAACATCTTCAAAAGTCTTTCTGATTTTTCTTACGGGATTTAGAGTACTCATAGAACCTTGAGGAATATATGATATGTCTTCCCACTGTACTTCTCTTAACTGTTTTTTATCTAAATTTAACAAATTAAAATGTTTGTTATCATATGAATAATTAACTTCACCAGATAAAACTCTAAGTGGTGGCTTGATCATGGACAAAAGTACTTTTAACAAAGTACTTTTCCCACATCCTGACTCACCTGCTAATCCCATAATTTCGTTTTCCTCCAAAGAAAACGTTATATTATCTACAGCCTTAACATCTCTTTCAACCCCATAAACATGGGTAATATAGTAGGCTGATAATCCTTTTACTTCTAATAAAGACATATATATTAACCTCCCATTTTTATTCTCTGTAACCTAGTTCGCGGATCTAAAAACTCACTAATACTTACAGATAACATGTACAAAGCTACAAAAAATAAAACAGAAAGAATAATAGGAGTTAAAATCCACCACCAAATACCTCTAAAGATAGCCTGATATTGCATAGCCCAATATATTGTCGTCCCTATTGTTGGAATTTCTAAACTAGATAAACCTAAAACTGACAAACTTATTTCCATTCCTAAAGCTGAAAGAATCGTATTTATAAAATTTGCTATCACCCAAGGAATAACAAAAGGTAAATGTTCTTTAAAAACTACTCTCCACATATTCATACCTGAAAAAACTGCCGTGTGGGTAAAATCTCTTTCTCTTAAACTTAAAACTTGTGCTCTCACTTGTTTACCTGCCCACGGCCAAGAAAACATAGAAATAATTAATCCCATAGTAAACATATTCATTTTATCTCTTAAAGAAAAAGATAGAAAAATTAAAATAGGTAAAGAAGGCAATACTATGAAACTATCATTTATGGACATCAAAACTTTATCTAAAGCTCCTCCTTTATAACCAGCTATTAAACCAACAATAGTACCTATTATATTAGCAACAAAAGCTGTTGTAAGACCCAAAATGAAAGAGTTCCTTAAAGCATAAGTTGTGTTCCAAAAAATATCTTGTCCCATAGAATTTGTCCCTAAAAGGTATTTTAAGCTTGGTGGCCTATCTTTTGGAACAACATTCCACGATCTAGGATTATAAGGTGAAAAAAAAGATAAAATTGCTAAAAAAGCCAAAATACATATTACAACAAAACCAAATAAGAATTTTTTGTCTCTTTTTAAAAGATCTTTTAATATAATAAACATATTATCATCACCTCATCTATACCTTATTCTAGGATCAAATAAAGGATAAAGCAAATCAATTACTAAAGAAGATGTTGATATTGCAATTATCGATAAAACAGTAATACCCATTAACATATTAAAATCACCATTAGTTACAGCATTTTTCAATAACAACCCAACTCCAGGATATGAAAATGCTACTTCTGTTATAATAGCTCCATTAAAAATTCCTCCTAATTGTAATCCTAAAGCAGTTATTTGAGGTAATATTCCATTTCTCATAACATAACTGAAAAGTAATTTCCTCTTAGGTAATCCTGCAAACTCCGCATATGTTACAAAATCTTCGGACACAACATTTGAAGTCATTGAACGCATACTGAGAAACCACCAACCCATTCCTATAATTATCAAAGAGATAGCAGGTAATATACTATGATGCAACACATCCAAAATAAACGACCAGTCTAAAGAAGGTTGAATTCCAATACTGTATCCTCCCATCATTGGGAAAATAGGAAACACATAAACAAACAAAATTACCAAAATTAATGCCATAACATAATATGGAATTGGATATATAGACATTGCCACAACAGCGAGTGCATCAGACCATTTTTTATTCTTGAAATAACCAGCTATACCTCCTAAAATGTTTCCTATTATCCAAGATAATAAGGTAGTAGTGATTAACAAGAAAAATGTCCATGGAAGAGAATTAAGAACAATCTCCATAACAGGTGTAGGAAACATAGATAAAGATGGGCCTAAATCAAAAGTAAAAAGGTGTTTCCAAAATGCTAAATATTGCTCTAGTAACGTCCCCTCTAATCCATATAATTCTTTCAACGTCTGCTGCAAACTTTCATATGCTTGTGGTTCCATATACGTTCCCCCATACGCTGCTAATCTATTAATAGTTGTTTGAACAGGATCAATAGGCGTCAACCTAGGGACGATAAAGGTAATTGTAATTCCAACAAAAATAACTACTACATACTGAATTAATCGAGGAATAATGTACGTTTTAAAAACTTTCAAAATCATCTTTCCTCCTTTTTCTTTTTTTTAAAATAAAGCCCGCCAAATAAAGCGGGCTTTATTATTTTGTAAGTTTGGACAAAGCAATTACTTTCTACCTGTTGGTTCAAGTCGAGGATACATAAATTTTGCTTCTCCCCACCATGAAACTGGAGCCATATATGGATTATCTGCTGATGGATAATTTGTCCAATAGTAATTATCATTCGCATTGAATTTTTTGTTAATAGCTATTGGAATAAGAGGCATTTCATCTACAACAATCTTAAAAAATTCTTTAGTTAATTCCACTAACTCTGGATCGTCTGGTGACAGAGATGCCATTTCATCAATAAGTTTATCGGCTTCCTCTGGTGCTTTCCACCTTATATCATTGTACCCAGTGGTAGCTTTACCAGACGGAGTATAAAATTGAGAATGATAATGCTGCAAACGGCTCCAAAGATCCGGCTTACCTAAAGCTCCAAGCATATTACCCCACGCCGATATTACATCAAAATCTCCTATTGTCCTTCTAGTTGAGAAAATACCAGATTCTCCTGTTTCCACGTTAACCTCTATACCAAATTTTCTCCATTGATCAGCAACAGAAAATCCTAATCTTGTAGAATCCGGTTCGACCCCAGATGGGGCAAGTATACTAATTTTCCATGTTTCTCCATTGGGCAAATGCCATTTTCCGTTTTTATCTTTGGAAAAACCATTTTTCAAAAGTAACTTTTCTGCTTCTGTGGGATCATATTTCCACCAACCTATACCCCAAATATCTTCGGGTTCTCCACTTACTATATAACCTTGTTGAATAGCGTAATTTTTAATTCTCTCGGCAATATTTGTGTCGTAAGGTTTAAAACCATCATTTAAAGTAAAGCTTTCAAGCCAAGATTCTAACGGTTTATAATAAACATCCATGTAATACGAAGTTGGGCAAGTGGGAAGAGGGGTAACTCTTGTTATCCCATTATAAACGTTTTGAACTATTTCTTCCATATTTATTGCAAGAGTTAAAGCCCATCTTACATCTTTTAAATTAAATGGATATTTCTCGTTGTTAAAACCTATGTATCGAGCATTTGTGTCATCCATCCATGCCCAAGGAAAGTCTTTATACCAAACTACAGAATATTCATTTCTCTTTCTTAATACTTCCCAACCTTCGGGAGTTAAGTCAAAGATAATATCTAATTCATGTCTTGATTGTGCCATAACTTTTCTATCCACTTCTGGATAACCAACAAAAATAATGTACTTTGGTTTAGGTTCACCATACAATTGGCCTACGCTTGTTCTTTGCCAATCATCTCTTTTTTTGTATAAAAACCAATATCCTTGAGTATCATAACTATCAAGTACATAAGGAGTGAGTGAAACTGGAGGATAGAAATTGTAGGACAATGGGTCTTCTATTTTTTCCCAAATATGTTTGGGTTGCATCCAGGTTGTCCCAAAACTCAGCGAAGTTAAAAAATCATGAAATCTTGGATAAGGTTTTGTAAGTTCAACAACAACTGTAAAATCATCGGTTTTGTATATATTTTTCACATACTGCTTGTAAGAGGCGCTATCTTTGAAACCAGGGTTGCTCATAATATTCTTAATAGTAAAAACTACATCATCTGCAGTGAATTGGATACCATCACTCCAATAAATGCCCTCTCTTAGTTTAATAGTCATTTGTGTAAAATCATCGTTATAAATTGGTGGTTCTGAAGCTAAAGCCTTTATTAATTCGCCTGTTTGTGGATCCACATACCATAAACCATCTGTTATACATTGGTGAACACCTTGGGAAGGAATTGATCCTGGAATCCATATGTTGAAATTACTTGGATTAGCAATACGTCCATATGAAGTTTCAACTATAAGAGTTTCGTTTCGTGGAACCGAAGGCAAGACTTGTGAAAAAAATATTCCTACCATCAAAACAATCAATGATAAAAGCAAAACTTTCTTTGACATACTCTAAAACCTCCCTTTTGTTAATAATT
>NZ_DAOPSE010000050.1:0-6572 GCF_035349255.1 Defluviitoga sp.
AACTTGTTCTTTTTCTATTTCTTGTTTTATGAAATTTCTTAATGCCTTTGTGTTTTTGTGATTACCTTTTTTAATATTAATTACAAAGCGTCTAACTTCATAAATTGTGTTTGTATAATCTTTCCATATTATTTGTCTATTTTCATAATCCAATTTTGAAAACACTTTGGAGAAAATAAAAGCTGTTTCATACATCATTGGATCGTTGTTTTCTTTTTGCACTTGAAAGATAGTATCAAGTGAATTGAAAACATTAAAGTTATCATCGTCAAAATAATAACCAAGGTAAAATCCTAATGGAAAGCTAAAGTTTAAAGCGATACTTTTATCTACATCTTTTAACCACCAACTTATGTTATTTAAAGCTTGAACTACCCCAGATGGATGAGGTACATCCTTCAATATCTTAAATGCTTGAATATTTAACTGAGTTGCTTCTACATAATTTCCTTCATTCTTTTTTCCTCTTGCATCAGCCATAAGGATAAATCCTTTATTAACAGGATCGTTTTCGTATGCTTCACTGTATTTGTGAAGAATACTCGTTAAAAAGGAGACCCTCAGCAATTTCGTTCTATGTTTTTGAAGAAAAAGAAAGAGAGAAACTTGTTGAAACGTTAAAGATGTTTAGTTGAGCACAAAAGCAATTTGGAAATTAGACCAAAAATATAGGAAAAATAGAAATAAAAAAGATATTAGACTTAATTTCGATTTTAAGAGAAGTTCCTTACTCGCGAATATGAACCTCTTATACTAAAGAGGCTTATTATACATAATTTTCAAATAACCAAGTCATGCAGACGATTTTGAACTTACTAAAAATGATGTAATAAAAAGGTACGAAAAAGGAGAAATTGTTGGAATAATTGTACTTAATGTTAGTAAAAGAGAGTTTGAAAATTAAAAGTAATAAATATAATTCCCCTATTTACACTACCAACTGACTTTCAGTGATTTCTTTGTAAACAGGAAAGCTTTTTATTAATTCGCTGCGTGTCCTTTCGTCTATTATCTTTCCATCTTTTAATACTGCTACCTTCAAAACCGATTATATTTAAATTTAAAAAGAACTATTTTTTATTAGTTCATATTTTTTTTCTACTGTTTTAATCTCACTTTCGAAAAGAAAACAGTTGAAAACTAAGTTTGCTTTTGTATTTTGAAAAGAAGAAAATAAAGTTAAAAATTCTAAAATTATTTGTAGATTATCTGGATAAGAAGATACTAAATATTTTAATTGTTCTAATTTCATTGAAAGAACTTCAAGGGAAGCGTTTAAATAATTAATACCATTCCAAATATTATAAATATACATTAAATTATTATCATTTTGTTCGATAACTAACAAATTTAAATCTTCCGTTTCTGTAGCTTTGAAAGAAGAAGATGTAGTTTCAAAAAATACTCCTAAAGTAAAATTAAAAGAATCAGTGTAAGATATAGTAACTTCAGGCTTTAAAGAAAATGTATTGTTTAATTCAAATTGGTTGCCGATCCTAAGTGTGTATGATAAATTTGGATATTCTTGATCATAAGTATTTTCATAAGATAAAGTGTTTGAAATTGTTGGAATATTTGTATAGTATTTTGGAGATAAAGTAATAAAATAAAATTCGTTAATATTTTGTGTTTTTCGAACAAATTTTTCTAAATACTCTGAAGTATAGTATGTATTTAAAAAGAATTCAATATATTCTTCAAAAATGAAATTTGATATATTTTCAACTTCTTCACTTTGACTTACTAAAAGGTCGAATTGTTTCTTGTTTAACTCAAACAAATTTTTGATATTATTATAATCAGCTTTATATTGTGAAATTATTATTTTGTTGTCTAGATAACTGTTGTAGTCTATTTGTTTGTTTTTATACTCTTTTTCTATCTCTTTTTCTCGTTTATCAAAATGATAATAATTATCTTCATAAAGATTAACAATATTTTTTAGATACATATAATTTAGAATGGAAGAAAAAATAGATATTATCTGTTCTTTTTCTATATCTATTTTTTGAAATTTTGTTTTCATTATCTCTTTTTCTTTTTCTTGCTTCATTTTACCGATAAACAGTATATTCCTCAAATCATTTGAAAAATTTATATTATAACTATCTTGGTTAATAATCAATCCTATTGAAGGAAGAATATTAAATTTGATATTATCTCGTTCACTAATTTGAGTATTTAATTGATTTTCTATAATTTTTTTATTGTAGGTATCAATTGTTTGGGAAATTTTTTCTATGTTATTGTACACATTAGCTGAAATAGTTAAATTTATTATAATAAACAATATTGTTGAAACTTTTCTAAGCACGTATATTTTTCACCTTCTTTATGCAATAGCATCTTTCAAAGAAAACTTCTTAAAAATGTGCATTTACCTGGATTACTTTCCGCCTTTAATAGTATTTCTTATAAATAAAAAGGTAAATGCACAAGCTAAAATCGTGTTTTTTAAACTATCAGAGTTTTACATAACAAATAATTACAGAAACATTAGAAAATATCAGCAAAAATATAATTATTCAATATTCCACCTCACAACTTTGTGAGGAATAGCAAGATCAAAAAAATATCTTTTCAATTCTCCTTGGTTGTAAATTACAATATATCCCTTAGTTCCATTTTCTTCCTTTAATGCATCAAATTTCGGATAGTAAAAGAATTCTGAACTATTAATGTATAATTTTATATTTAAATCTTTATCAAAAATGTATATTTCAGTTTCACCTTTCGACAAAATCAAGTTATTTTCAAAGTTAATAAAAGAACTGTTTATTATTGAATCTTGCCCTAATTCGACTCCCTTTTCTTCTACATATTTGTTATCTTGTGCTGATAATTTATAAACACCTCTAAAACTTGTTGTACCGTTTTGATCTTCTTTGTCTTCCATATAATATACGTATAGACTGTTATCAATTATTTCTAAATTAGTATATTGAATAAAATTTGATGATTCAACTGACTCGGGGTATATTTTTACAGCTTCCTTTCCCACTATTTTGAAAATTCCTTTGATATAATCTAAGACGTATATTTGTGAATCTAAAATGGCTATGTCGCTCAACATCATTGATTCGTTTAATTCTATTTTATTAAGGAACTTTCCATTAGTATCATACATTTTAATGATGTTAGAATAAGCTACGTACAGTGCTCCATTAGAGTAACTTAATCCTCCAATATATAAAAGTTTTGTGTAGTCTTCTTGATTTATAAGACGTGGAGTTAATTTAGTTAGAGGATGAATTATTTCATCAGTTTGCAAGTCAATAACTCCTTTAATATTTCCTTTTGCATCTAATAGAGCAACTGCTTTGTTTTCCAATAACAAAAAAGTCTGGCTACTTTCGCTCTCTATATTCAAAATTTGGTAATAGACTCCACAATAATTAACGATAAAATTTTCATCGAGCTCTAAATCAACAGCGAATATACTGAAAGATAAAATAATAAAAATACCGATCAAACCAAACTTGTTTTTCATAATGACATCTCCTCATATAAGCAAGCTTTCATGTCTGAAAACTTGCATTGATTTTGTTTGATCTAAATTAATAGTTTAAACTTGTAAGATAAATTATTGAACTCCGATTAAATCTTTAATTTTGTAGTTTTTTTATTATTGGTAAAATTTCATATATTTGGTAATTTTCTTTCGTTACCAATATTAAAAATCCTCTGTAAGCTAACAATTTTATTGGTTCTTCAACGAAAGGTTCTTCACTAATTGCTTTAGTTGAATATTTTCCTTCTTCATTTTGAACAATGACAGATATTTTAAGTTTATTATCTGATACGGAATGATATACTATGAATATATTTTCTAAGGAATCAATTGCAAAACTATGGATCTTATTACCTTTTAATTCTTCTAACAAAATAGTATTTAGAAATCCATCTGTTTTGTATTGGTAAATTCTGTTTGAAGAATCTCTGATATATAAATCTCCTTCTTCCGAGGTTATTGCTTCCTCAAATTGTGCAGTACTTATTCCTTATATGTTAATTTTTTCAGTTGCTGGAAATGATAAAATGATTTCTCCAGTTATATCCATAAGTTTAATTTCATCTTCCTTTTTATCTACGACCCAAAAATCCCCATTTGAAGAATCATAAGCTGTGGATAGTAATAGATCATTTTTAGAGTTTATTCCAACATCTATAGTATTAACTAAATCACCTTCTAAAGAAAAAAATACTATCTCTTTTATTTTTTCTGAGTAGCCAACAATGAAGTTTGAAATTTCATTTGATTGAATAAGGCTTTTTTCTTCCGAAGCGGCGTCTCTTTGCCTAACAAAGATTAAATTACTTATTTCATAATCTTGATATTCTTTTCTAGGAAATATATGTATAATATCGTGCGTTGCAAATTTATTAGGTTGTATAACAGAGTAAATCTCTATATAGGATTCAATTAAAACGTTGTTAGGTTTTGAATATATGTAAAATTTATAATCTCCTAAAGAAAATGCATCTGTAACTGGTATTAGTTTATCTGTTGTAAAAGAAACAGTTGGTGAAAGATTAAAAACAACATTCCCTTTTTCTTCTGCAAACAAAAAATTACACCAAATGATAGAGAATAATACTAATAAAACAAATTTTGTTTTAACTTTTGTAATGCTTTTCACTTTAATCACCTTCTCGCATGATATTTAATCAAGAATCATAAAATTTTCAAGGTTCGAAAAAATTTATTTTCTTCTCTTAGTTAGATTCTTTAGAGTTTGTAAGAATAAATATTCGATTTTTTGAGAAATCTTACTCTTTTATCCAAGAGTCTTATCTATGTTGTTTATTGTGGGCTCGTTGTATTCAGTATATATTCAAAAAATTTTAGCAGTTCTTTTTCCGTTTGGTATTTCCTTAATTTTTTTAATTTAGTTCTTTAGATGATATAAATTTGTTACTTTTTGTGCATTGCTCATATTTTATTTTTTCTACCTACTATTTTTGGAAAAGAACAATTTTTTAACATTAATTTTTGATTGACTGAATAAAAAAGTTATAAATTCGAGTGAGAAGAAGAGAAAATTTACTCTCTTCCACCCTTTCGAATATTACAAGTAGAAAGATTTGATAAGTCAATAGTAAACGTAACCACTAAGTATTGGATATAAAGGAACTGTAGCAGACCATGAACCTGTATCGGTTATATTTCCAAAAATGCCACGATATTGAGCGGAGCCCATATGTTTGTTTATCCGCCAATCAACATACCAATCAACACTACGTAATGGAGGAAGATTAACGGATGAAGAAACCGTATCTGTAATAGTTTGTCCATTAGAATATCCTATGTGAGCTTCCACTACACTTGTGAATCCACCTGATGTGCTTATAGTAACATTCTTAGACACAGACCTACTAAATGTTGCAGTTATATATAAGTCTTGATTGGGATTTCGGTTAGTAGCACTTGGAGATGAAGCGTATTTAGTTTCTTGAGTAGTTGAATGGCTGGTAATTTCCCATCCAGCATAGATGGTGATCGAAAAACTAAGTATGACAACTAAAAATAGTACAATCATAACTTTTTTCATCATCTTTCTGCACCTCCTCTCGCTTTCAATTTTATTTTCCTGTAGGATTAATATATGCCAGCTAATAATCCTTCCCTTTAATAATACATTCCCAACTTACCAAACATTTCTCATATTTTTAATCCTTTTCACAATACTTTTTAAAAGTTTAAAATATACACTTACCAACTTTCCTCAGCATAGCTTACAATTTTTTCAGGATTTATTGATTCTAAACTTGATATTATTTCTTCATCTCCTCCAAAACCAATGCCTCCTAATAACAATACCCCTATCAATAAAATAACAACAAACTTTTTCACTTTTTTCTTACAAACTCAAAAGACCATTCACTATTTTTATCATACACTTTTCCATATGATAAACAAGTGATATTTTTACCGAGCTCAAATATAGATTGGAATATATTTTCAGAGATTGGCTCAAAAAAGCTTATGTAAACTTTAATTTCGATGTTTTTTATCGTGTTTTATACTCTGTTTTCGCTTTCCCTTTTTTGATAAGGGTTATGATACAATAGTTTAAAGATAAAAAAGTAACTGTATATTCACTCGTTAACATTGGAACAAAAGTAAATATTATGTTATTTTTAAATGACAATTGTACAACAAAAACAGGTATTCATAAGGAGATAATTCAAATGCTTTTAAAATTAGTTACCAAGTTATCAACTTACGGACAGTTTGGAAGGCCATTCATGAACTATCTTGAATCAATTTCTTTAAACAATGAAACAATAGAGTATATAGAAATATTGAAATTATTTTGGGATAATAAGTATGATGAAGTCCTTGAGACTATAGAAAGAAACATTTCAAAACTACGAAAAGGTAGTTTGTATTATCTACTTTTATCTATTAAACTGTCAGCTTTGCACAGATTAAAAAGAGAGCAAGAAGTTAAAGAGATTTATGATGAATTAAGAGACAACTTTGGTGATATTCCTCAATATGTTAGAGGACTCGTTGTACAATCTTTAAGAAACATACGAGAATTGTACTATGAATCCAATGAAAGTAT
>NZ_DAOPSE010000051.1:0-6062 GCF_035349255.1 Defluviitoga sp.
TGTTTCTTAATTCAAGTAATGGTTTGGTTATACTTCGTATTAGATATATGACCATTATTATTGCTACTACAAAGGCTATTACTGTTAATATTATTGTTAGTAGGATAGAGTTGTTGTTCTTTTCTATTAGTTGTGGCCCTAATGTATCTTGTTGTTCTTTTAATTGAGCCCTTTGGTCTTCTAATAGGTTTAGTATTTCTACCCTTAATTGTTCCATTTCTTGGATTATTGGGTCTTGAGATTCGATTGCCTCTACTATTTGGTTGAAAGTATCAAACACTTCACTAGTAAGATTCTGAATTTGAACAATAAATTGAATTGATTCATCTGTAGGCAAAACATATTGGATTAAAGATAATTGAGAATTTAATTGATCAAACATTTCTAATATTGTATTTTTATCTCCAAGAGACTGAGAAGTAAAATAAACCTGTGTATATGAAATTATATTGTCTATTATTTCATTAATATTAACTATATATGAGGAGAAAGTATAAAACCCTTCTTCTGAAAATTTCAATTGAAAATCATGCATACTTGTCTTTAAGTTATTAACCTTGATATTAAAGTTCTGATCCACAAAATATCTTTTTTCCTCATTTAATTTTACTATTTTATTGAAACTATTTTCATAATAAGAAATATATTCTTGAAATTGTTCGAACAACATCTTCTGATTTGATTCAAAATCTTGCATTGAATCTTTTATTCTATTGAAACTATCAAAAAATATATCTTTTGTTTCATTGTCGTAATGAATAATATAATCTTTTAAAGCTAAAGAAGCATTAGAAAAATTCAATTCAATTTCTGAAATACTGTTTGTTTGATCTGATAAACTTTTGTATGTTTCTAATCCTTTATTAGAAGAAAATAAGGCTAATAAGTTAAAACCAATGGCCGCAGTAAAAAAAATAAAAATTACAACAATAATTGTAATTGTTCTATTTTTAACACTTTTGAATAAAGTCATTTTATTATTCCTCCTAAAAATTATTCAAATATAGCGGCCTTTTTTAATAAAAAATTTTATTTATTTTTTGATTATTTTTTCTGCTATTCCAGTAGCCATATCCATAATTTTTTCTTGAGTAGCTTCTTCTCTTTCTAAAATCCCCGCTAATCTTCCATAACTCATTACGGCTATACGATCACTTAATTGTATTATCTCAGGTAGTTCAGAAGATATAAAAATTATTCCAACGCCTTCTTTAGATAAATTTGATATGAAATTGTATATCTCCACTTTGGCTCCAACATCTATACCTCTAGTTGGTTCATCAAGAATAAGAAGCTTAGGAGAAGTAGCTAGCCATCTGGCCAATACGACTTTCTGCTGATTTCCTCCAGATAAGTACATGACTTTTTGATTAACACTGGGAGTCTTAATATCTAAAAGACTAACATATTCTTTAGCAACTTTAGTTATTTTTGAAGGTGAAACAAATTTGTTTTTGGAGATTCTTTCTAATATTGATACACATATATTATCTTTTACTGTATGTATTAAAAAAAGGCCATCTTCTTTTCTATTTTCAGGAACAAATCCTATACCTAACTTTATGGCATCTTGAGGAGTGCTAATCTCAACTTTTTGGTTATTGAAATAAATACTCCCCGAAGTCTTTTTCCTATAACCAAAAATGGTTTCCATTAATTCACTCCTTCCAGAACCAACTAAGCCAGAAAAGCCTAAAATTTCTCCTTCATGAACCGAAAAATTAATATCTTTAAACCCTTTTCCAGATAAGTTTTCTACTCTCAATAACTCTTTTCCAATTTTATGAGATTCATAAACATAGAAATTTTTAACTTCTCTCCCTACCATCGCTTTTATAATAACATCAGGAGATACTTTATTAGTTTCATAGATTTCTACAAGTTCTCCGTCTCTTAAAACAGCGACCCTATCGGTGACTTCAAAGATTTCTTCTAAACGATGGGAAATATATATAATTGAAACTCCCTTACTTTTTAAATCTTTGATAATATCATAAAGCTCTTGCACTTCTTTTTCTGTTAATGATGATGTGGGTTCGTCCATTATTAACACCTTAGCATTTTTATACACAGCCCTCATAATTTCGACCATTTGCTGAACTGCCAATGGATATTTTTTGGCTAAATCACCAACTTTAACATTTAAACACATCATATCTGATAACCTTTTTGCTTCTTCAACCATCTTTTTATAGTTAATGAAATTTAATTTAGTAGTAGGTTCATCATTTAAAAAGACATTTTCTGCTATGGTTAAATTCCATATTATTGACAACTCTTGAAAAACTGTAATTATACCTTCTTTTATGGGCTCAGAAGGATGCCTCCATTTTTTTTCTTTTCCTTGATATATAATTTTACCTTCATCAGGTGTATATACTCCCGCAATTATTTTCATTAACGTGGATTTTCCTGCCCCATTTTCTCCAACTAAACCAAGTACTTCTCCCTTTTTTAGAGAAAGGGAGACATTCTTTAATGCCTGAACGCCTGGAAAATTTTTACTAATATCTTTCACAGTAAGTATATTTTCACTCATTATTCTTCCCCTCTACTTCTCATTTTATCCAGTGCCACTGCAACCACTATAACAACCCCAATAACTATTTCTTGCCAGAAAGACGATACTCTTAATAGAATCATACCATTCCTTAGTGTTGCCATTATCCATGCTCCTAATACTGCTCCTAGAATACTTCCATCTCCACCTGATAAACTTGTTCCTCCTATTACTGTAGCCGCAATTACATCTAATTCATATCCTTGGCCTGCATTTGGTTGAGCCATACCTAGCCATGAAGTCATTAAAAATCCGGAAACTGCTGCTAAAAAACCGTTTATTACATATGTAATTAATATCACTTTTTCTGCTTTAATTCCTACTAATTTTGCAGCCTTTTCGTTTCCTCCAACAGCATATATATGCTTTCCCAAAACAGTATACTTCAAAAAAACATGTGCAATAATTGCAACTATAAGAAGATAAATAACGGGTAAAGGTATTCCTAAAAAATGGCCCTGGCCACTAACCATAAAACTATCGGGAAACCCTGAAACAGGCCATCCTCCACTCATCACATAAGCTAATCCTCTTCCAACACTCATCATTCCAAGTGTAGTAATAAAAGGAGGTAACTTTGCTCTGGTTACTAGTAAACCATTGATAAAACCAAAAAGAGTTCCCATAGCTAAACCAAGCAATATTGCAATGATTGGGGGTAAAGAATAATCTACCATCATAATTGCCATAAACATACCTACAAACCCCATAACAGAACCTACAGATAAATCTATTCCTGATGTGATAATAACCATTGTCATTCCACAAGCCATAATAGCAATAAAAGAACTATTCAAGAGTACATCAAAAATATTGCTCGCAGTAAAGAAGGTGTCAGTTGCAATTGATAGAAAAACCATTAAAACTATTAGGATCAGAAAAACTCCGATCTCTTTAATTTCAAAAATTTTCTTTATTTTTTGCATTGCGCTTTTTCCCACCTTTTTAATTGTAGTTTTTTAGATAGATGTAATTTTCTTAATGTGTCACAAAATATATTATTCCATAGGTTGAAAAAGTTCAACCTATGGAATAAACAAATTTAACTATTATCTTGTATATATCCTATTAGCGAATTCTATGAACTCTTTAACATTTTCAGATGTAATGACATCAACCCCTGTATCAATTATATAATCATAAGAACCATCTTCGTATTGCTCTTTTGGAAGTATTTTTAATACATTTTCTACTCCAACTTTATCCATCATATACAAAACGGTAAGAGATAGATAACCCATGTCATAAGGCCTTTGACCAACTAAACCATCTACTAAACCAGCATCAACTAATTCTAATTCTTGGGGAAGTGTGTCAAAACCTACTATTAATTTATCCTTCATCTTCTGCTCACCGCCAAAAGCTGATATGACAGTCTGATTTGGAGCAAGCAAAATATTAGCATTTGCCGTAAACCATCCATCAAGATTAGGATAAGTTCTTTCAACATCCCTAACTATTTGAACTGCTTTAGCTACGTCATCTTCACTTGGAAATGGATCGGCAACATATCTAACTTTTATACCTGTTTCTTTTTCAAAATCTGCTAAAGCGTCTTTAAAACCGGCTATACGCTCATTTGTATTGAGAGCAGCTAATCCTCCAGTCAATATTGCCAAATTAATAGTAGATTGACCTGGTTTTTCACTCAATATCTTTTCAGCCATCAATTTACCAGCTTCATATCCAGCATTATAATTGTTTGTCCCTAAATATACATATCTGCCACTTTCTGGAGCATCAGAATCAAATGTAATAACTGGGATACCTTTACTTAAAGCATTTTTAACAACGATCTTTATACCTGCTGGATCATTTGGTGAAATAGCAATTCCGTTTACTCCACTACTAATGTAACTGTTTATCTTTTGAGCCTGTTGAGCAGCGTCTGCTTCTATAGGTGCATCAAAAATAGCCTTAACTCCGAGAACTTTGGCAGCATCTTTCATACCATTTTCGACAGCAAACCAATAAGCATTGTTTAAAGATTTTGGACTTAGAAGAAATGTCTGTCCAAACAATACTCCTACCAAAACTAAACTTAAAACTACTATAAAACTTCTTTTCACTTTCTCCACCTCCGTAGATAATTTTGAGATTTAATAATAACTACTTATATTAAATTGAAGCTAATTTTTACAATTCTTTTGATAATCCAATTCTTGATTTAAGTCTCTCTACTTACTAATATACATATTCTATTTGACTAAAAATTTATATATTGTCAAAGTTTGATAAATTTCTCCTGGTTTTAAAGTAGTTGATGGAAAATTGGAATGATTTGGAGAATCCGGATAATGCTGAGTTTCTAAACAAAAACCTGAATATTGCCCATAGTATTTTCCTTCTTTTCCATAAGTATCTACCCAATTTCCGGTATAAAACTGAATTCCAGGCTCTGTTGTATAAACTTCCATTATTCTTCCTGATTTTTCGTCTTCAACTCTCGCAGCTAATGCTAACTCACCAGTTTGGTTGTTTAGTACAAAATTATGATCATAACCTTTGAAAGGGGGTTCTGAAAACGCTGAGATTCTTTCACCAATTTTATGTGGTGTTACAAAATCTAGGGGAGTTCCTGCTACTGGGCTTATTTTTCCTAGTGGAATCAAAGTATCATCCACGGGAGTATAATTATCTGCAACAATCATTAAATTATGATCTAGTATATCACCCAAACCTTCTCCTGAAAGATTGAAATAACTGTGATTGGTCAAATTAACTATGGTAGTTTTATCAGTAGTTGCAAGATAACTTATTTTTACTTCATTTTCATCAGTCAAAGTATATGTTACACTTATGCTAAGATTACCAGGATAACCTTCTTCTCCATCATGACTCATATACTTAAAACGAACAGCTGGGCCATCAGGAGTATTCATTGCTACGCCTTTAAATAATTGTTTCTCAATTCCCTTAACTCCTCCATGAAGATGATTAGGATAGTTGTTTTGAGCCAAAGAATAAGTCCTACCTTCTAGAATAAATTGCCCTTTTGCAATTCTATTTCCATATCTACCAATAGTTGCACCGAAATGAGGATTTTGTGGATCGGGTTTTTCGTAATCAGCTACGCTATCAAATCCAAGAACAACATCGTCTAAATTGCCTTCTCTATCAGGTACGTATAAAGATACTAATGTAGCTCCATAATCAGTAACTTGAATAAAAACTCCGTTATCGTTAATAAGAGTGTATAAATATACAGGCATTCCATCACTAGTAAAACCCCAAAAATCTTTTTCAATATTACCAGCCATCACAGTTGATACTCCTAATATACATATAAGTCCTATAAAAAATATACTTCTAAGTGTTTTTTTCACCCAATTCCCCTCCTTTTAATATTCGGTCCTTTGTTCACTATGTTCTGTTTCAAAAAATCTTCTTAGCTACCTTCAATTTTGTATAATAATAATTTTCCTGTATAAAACCATAAATCACTAAACCCTTACACACTCAATACCCACCATCTCTGCAAACAGCTCCCACCTCCTAACAA
>NZ_DAOPSE010000052.1:0-5939 GCF_035349255.1 Defluviitoga sp.
ATTAATTATATGGAGGTGGAGAAAGTGAAAAAAAGTTTTATGTTTGTATTTTTTGTGATTCTTTTAAGTACATTTATATTTGCGCAAGCAGAATATATGCCAGGTGTACCTAGAAACGAGCTAATAATTATAGAAAATCCAGATGGAAGAGCAACAGATCCGGGCAACTTTAATTTGTGGGCTCCTGGGTCTCCTTCATGGTCAAGAGGTCTTCAACAAATATGTATGGATGCATTGTGGTATATCGACCCTGATGCGGGTATTGAAGGAGATCCATGGTTAAATTCGTTGGCAGCAGAACCTCCAATTTATAACGATGATTACACAGAAATGACTATTAAATTAAGAGAAGGTATTTATTGGAGTGATGGAATTGAATTTTCAGCGGATGATGTAGTATTTACCGTAGAAACATTAAAAGCTCATCCAACGATGTCTTGGGGATCAAATTTTCAAATTTATGTTGATGAAGTGTATAAAACGGATAATTATACAGTTGTTTTGAAATTGAAAGAACCAAATTCTCGAATGCATTCAACATTTACAGTTCGATGGTCGGGCTGTTATATTATGCCAAAACATATTTATGAACATGTTGAAGATCCAGAGGCATATAAATTTAATCCTCCAGTTAGTTTAGGTCCTTATGTTTTGAAATCTTTTGATCCAAATGGATACTGGACTTTATGGGAAAAAAGAGATGATTGGGAGAGAACAACTTTAGGCAAATTGTATGGAGAACCAGGTCCAAATTATGTTCTTTACATTGGCTTAACACAAGAAAGAAGGGTGTTAGATCAGATGAAACATGAACTCGACATAATCCATGACTTAGCTCCAGAAGCTGCTATATCTTTAATACAGAGTAATCAATATGCTGTGACTTGGTTTGATAAATTTCCATGGGCTCATCCTGATCCAACTTTAATATCAGTGCTATTAAATCACGAAAAATATCCTTATAATATTCCAGAGGTTCGCTGGGCTCTCACACTAACAATTAATGCCCCAGAAGTTGCTTTAGCTTCTTATAATGGAGCAGCAACTCTTTCACCTATAGCAGTTCCTCCTACAGGCAACCACTTAAAATGGTATTTTGATCCTATGGAATCATGGTTAAAAGAGTTTTATCTAGAAGTCGAAGGTGAAAAATTTTATCCCTATGATGATACTATTTCTCACAAAGTTGCTGATTTAGCAAAATCGCAATTTGGTTATGAAGTTCCAACGGATCTCGAGAAAATTAAAGAATCTTTAGGATATGGGTGGTGGAAATATTCACCAGAAATAGCAGAAAAATTACTTAGAAGTCAAGGTTTTACAAAGGATAATAGAGGTCGATGGCGACTACCAAATGGAGAATTGTGGAAAATTAATATTATTTGTGAAGCTGAAGGAAGACCTATAGCTACTAGAGGTGCGGAGAAAATAGCAGAACAATGGAGAAAATTTGGAATTGATGCTCAAATTCAAGGTGTCAGTACTGCTATTCTTTGGCCTAGTTATTTGAATCCGGGTAACTTTGAAGTTGCTTATGCATGGAATATAGAAACTTGGGGAGGTCATCCTGATCTTTCATTTTTCCTCCGAACTTGGCACTCAGATTATTATAAAGAGAGTGGGGTCCTATCAGCTGGCTCAAATTATATACGCTATAAAAGCGAAGAACTAGACAAAATAATTGAGAACATGCAAAAAACAGATTTTTTCGATTATGAGAAAAATATAGATATTGGATTAGATTTTCTGAAATTGATGGTTAGAGATATGCCTGAAATTCCTCTTATGTCATATAACGTTTTTACCATTTGTGATGGATATTATTGGACAGGTTATCCTACTGCAGAAAATCCTTACACTAATCCTGTTCCTAACTGGGCAAATAGCAAATATATGTTTCCATTATTAAAACCTACAGGTAGAAAGTAAAATTAGTTTTAACCTGCCTAAGGTCTCCTTAGGCGGGTGTTTCTTGGTAGAATAGGTATTTTTAGGAGGAAGAATAATGAAAAAATCTTTAGTTGACTATGTTGTCAGAAGAATTATTCAGTTCATAATTCTTGTAATCATTAGTACTTCGATAATTTTTATACTTCCTAGATTATCTCCAGATACTGGTCCTGTAGAGCAAGCAATAGGTCGAGTTATGAGTCAAGGACAATATATAGATCCTCAAGCAGTTGAGCAGCTTAGAGAAAATCTAGAAATAGCTTATGGCTTAAAAGGAAACATCTTTCAACAATATTTTACCTTCTGGGGGAACTTTTTAAAAGGTGATCTTGGACCATCTTTTGCTTATTTTCCTACACCTGTAACAGAACTTATATTTCACTCTTTACCTTGGACAATAGGACTTCTAGGAATAACCACTATTCTATCCTGGATTTTAGGAAATTGGTTAGGTGGAATTGTCGGGAACAATAGGAATAAAAAATGGGCGAGAACTGTGGAAGTTATTATAAATGGATTTAGACCTATACCTCACTATATACTTGCATTGGTTCTTTTGATTCTTTTTTCTCATGTTTTTCCTATTTTTCCATCTGGTGGCGCTTATCCACCTGGCATTATTCCTAATTTTAGCTGGAGTTTCATTCTTGAAGTTATAAAACACGCATTTTTACCTGCACTTTCTTTATTTATTTTAGGTATAGGTGGTTGGTTTCAGGGAATGAGAACACTGGTTTCTCATATTGTTCAAGAGGATTATGTTACTTATGCCAAATTAACTGCTATAAAGAAAAACGAAATTTTTAGGGGTTATATACTCAGAAATGCAATGTTACCTCAAGTCACTGGACTGGCTTTACAAATTGGAATGCTTTTTAGTGGTACTTTGATAGTTGAGATTGTTTTCAATTATCCTGGAATTGGCTTTTTAGCATATCAAGCCATTTTGAGGTCTGACTATAATTTAATAATGGGAGTAACTATTTTTTCAATACTAGCTGTTGCATTAGGAACATTAATTATTGATTTAATATATCCATTGCTTGATCCAAGAATCTCTTATGAAAAATAAGCCAAGAAAGGTGGTTGAGACATGAATTTTAAAGATTTAATTAAAAAGGATATGAGATTTAGAATTGGGTTTATTATCATTTTATTGATATTCTGTTTTTCATCATTTTCATTTTTTTCACCTATAGATCCTTTTTCTACTTATTATGTTCCTGTTAATAGGCCTCCAAGCTTAGATTACATTTTTGGGACTAATTCAAAAGGTCAAGACCTTTTTTGGATGACTTCTTTTGCATTTCGCAATTCTATTTTTTTTGGTTTAATAACTGCGTCTATTTCAAGAATAATAGCGTTACTTGTAGGAACTGTTTCAGGTTATAAAGGAGGAAAGACTGATAGTGTCCTTATGATAATAAACGATAGTTTTATTACCTTGCCTGTCCTTTTAGTAATGATATTAATAGCAATGGTGTTTAGAAGGTTACCTTTCTTTTTATTGGCAGTTGTATTAGCCTTTTTTGGGTGGTCTTGGGACGCAAGATTATTTAGATCCCAAATATTAAGTTTAAAAGAAAGAAAACTAACTTATACAGCCAGATTTTCGGGAATGAAAACTCTTGATTTGATTTTCAAAATATATTTTCCACATCTTACACCTATTTTTTTTTCAACGTTTATTAATAATATGATTTGGTCTCTTGGATTGGAAGTTACTTTATCTGTATTAGGCTTAACAAGTCTTCAAACTCCTTCAATTGGAACCACTATCTATTGGGCAAATCAACATCAAGCACTTATATTAGGAGTATGGTGGTGGTTAGCAATACCATTAATAGGAGCTATTCTTTTGTTTACATCTCTTTATCTTTTAATAGTAAGTTTAAACGAATATATAGATCCAAGAGTTAGAGCCCAAGGGGGGATCTCTTAAATGTCTTTATTAGAAATCTATGAAATTAGTGCATATTATGTTCATAACAACTCTACTACTAAAGCAGTAGATAATGTAAGCTTTTCTGTAGAAGAGAATGAAATATTTGGCATAGCCGGAGAATCCGGATGTGGGAAATCAACTTTAGTTAAGACTATTTATGGATTTATAGAGCCTCCTTTATATCTTGATAAAGGAAAAATTATATACAATTTTAAGGACTCAAATGAGATTAATTCTGTAACAAACAAGAATATATCCTCAAATTGGTGGAAAAAAATTTCTTATATTCCCCAAGGTTCAATGAATGTACTAAACCCTGTAAGAAGAATTAAGAAATTTTTTCGAAATCTATGGGAAGCTCATAGTATGAATTTGAGTTATGAAAAATATTATAATTTGGTGATTAGTCATTTACACCATTTAGGCTTACCTGCAGATATTTTAGAATATTATCCTCACCAATTATCTGGAGGAATGAAACAAAGAGTTGTAATTGCAGCTGCATCGCTATTTCACCCTGAATTGATCGTTGCAGATGAACCTACTTCTGCACTAGATGTGGGTGTTCAATTGGATGTATTGAGATTACTTATAAACATACAAAACGAATACAAAAATACTATCATTATAGTAGCCCATGATATGTCTGTCATGGCGAATTTTTGTTCAAGAATTGCCATTATGTATGCAGGAAATATTGTAGAAGTAGCAGAAACAAAAGCTCTCTTTAAAAATCCTTTACATCCTTATACCAAATTGTTAATTGATTCTCTTCCGAAGATAGGAGATATAAGAGAATTAAAAGCAATCCCAGGATCTCCTCCGGATCTTACTTCTCCTCCTTCAGGATGTAAATTTCATCCTCGTTGCCATTTTGCAAAAAATATTTGTATAAAAGAGGAGCCTAATTTAAAAAAAATAACTATAGATCATGCTGTTGCTTGTCACTTATTAGAGAGGTGATTTTCTGTGAACGCAATGGAAGGTATCTCTATTAAAAATGTTACCAAAACTTATTCTCAAAGAATTCTCTTTTCTAAAAAAACATTTAATGCGGTCGAAAATGTTTCTTTAGACATAACCACCGACCCACCTGAAATTTTTAGTTTGGTAGGGGAAAGTGGAAGTGGGAAAAGTACTTTAGCAAATATGATTCTTCAATTAATAAAACCTGATATAGGTGAAATTCTATTGAATGGCAAGAAAATAAATGATTTTGAAATGTTAGAATTTATGAAAAAAATACAACCTATATTCCAAGATCCTTTTGATTCATTTGATCCCATGAAAAAGACAGATTTATTTATATATGAAACAGTAAAAAATTTTAATATAGCCCGAAATAAAGACTCAATTAATTACATTATAGATCAATGTTTACAAAAAGTTGGATTAAATTATCAAATGATTAAAGGAAGATATCCTCATGAATTTTCAGGAGGGCAGTTACAAAGAATTGCAATTGCTAGGGCTTTAGTGGTGAAACCTTTGTTTTTAGTAGCAGATGAGCCTGTTTCCATGCTTGATGCTTCTTTAAGAATATCTATTGTGAATTTATTTAAACAGCTTAAAGAAAAGGAAAATTTAAGTGTATTGTATATTACTCATGATCTTTCTACAGCATACTATATAAGCGATAGAATAGGAGTGATGTTAAGAGGTAATTTAGTAGAAATAGGCAACGCTAAAGAAATTTTAGGTGAGCCATTACATCCCTATACTCAGTTTTTAATGAAAGCTCTTCTCGAACCTGATCCTGATAAAACAAAAATATCCTTGTTTGACAATGAAAAAAATGAAGAAAAAATGACAGAGGTATCTGAATATCAGTTGAAAGGTTGTAAATATGCTAATCGATGTCCAAACGTAAAAAAAATATGTAGAGAAAAAAACCCCGAATATTATTATATAAAGAACAGAAAAATAAAGTGTTTTTTATATGAAGAATTCAAATAAAGTGGTAATAATAAATGTTCCTCTTTAATTTATAAAAACGGAGGTATAGAGTATGAAAAAAGCTAAAATGTACATAGACAAGAACTAT